>JAWXUJ010000072.1:0-6771 GCA_044432765.1 Eubacteriales bacterium
GGAACTGTTTTGAAGTTTTTAGATGAAAAAGGTCGTTTGTTTGGTAAAGTCAACTTGGTGGACTTGTTGGTGGTTCTCGCCATTGTGTTCGCCGTGGGCGCTGTGGGTTGGAAGGTTGCCAGCCCCTCTGTGACCTCTGCCGTGGATAGCATCCGGGACATCCCACCCCTCACCTATGAAGTTCGCTGTATCAACGTGGACAACACCGTCGCCACCTACGCCGAAACCCAAATCGGCACCCAACTGATGGCAAGTGGCAACATGGTGGACGGCTATATCACAGATGTCCTCATTGAGCCAGGCACCGAAATTATTTTGGACAGCGACGGCAACCCTGTAGTCGCTGAAAATCCCAGCTACAAAACCGTCACATTCACTGTGGAGGCCAACATTGAGCCAGTGGGCAATGCCTACACCGTGGGCACCCAAGAGGTTCGCGCCGGCAAAACCCATATTGTGAAAACCCTGACTCTGGAAGTCCAGGGCATCGTCACCGAGATGGAGGAGGCCTATTTTAATGATTGATATGCTACGGGGTAGTCTCCTGTGGCGTGTGTTTTATGGGCTGTATGTGGCACTGTGCAACAGTTGTCTCGCCAGATTTTCCGCAAAGTGGAAGGCCGGTTGGCGCTCCAGTGTGGCAGTCGCCCTTTTGGGGCGCATATTCACCAGTCAACCAACCGCCACCCAAAACAGCGGAACCGCCAGACGGCTTTCCGCCATCAACAGAAGACTTCACCGCATGGGACAAACCTTTGTCCCCATGCTCCAAAACAGTCTGCTCTACCGGATTTACGGCTGTATCTTCACCGCCGGACGAAACAGTCGCGTCTTTGGCAAACTGTTTGACGGTGGCTTGACCACCTTCTTCCTGCTGACCGTGGGACTCTATGCCGCCATTGACTTTCTCCTTCGCGACGTGCTGGCCGTGCCTGTGGTGTCCTCCACTTGGGACGAAGCACTGCTCCTTCTGGCCGTGGTCTGGATTGTCTATGACCGCATCCGCACCATAACCCCTCTGGAGAACAAGATGACCCCCATGGATATGCCCATGTTCCTGTTTGTTATGGCAGGCTTTGGCCTCATGTTCTTGGTCAGCCCCTTCTTCTCCATTGCCGTTTCGGGCTATCGCGCCACCGTCCAATATATGCTGTGGTTCTTCCTGGGCACCCGCTTGGTGCGGAATGAAAAGGACTTTATGACCTTATATCTGACCCTGGTGGGACTGGCCTTCCTCATCTCCCTCCACGGCATCTATCAGTATATCGTCGCCGCCCCCATTCCCGAAAACTGGACAGACCAGGCGGAGCAATCTGTCCGCACCCGGGTCTACTCCATTTTTGGCAGTCCCAACATCATGGGCAACTATATGGTCATGTTCGCCCCTATGGCAGCAGGCCTTGCCTACTATGTCAAGGGTTGGAAGGCCAAGGCCGCTTTCTGGTTTGTCACCCTTTGTATGTGCCTGTCCTGCCTGTTCACCATGTCTCGTGGCGCTTGGGCGGCCATGGCGCTCGCCATCGTCATCTTTGCGCTGTTGGTGGATAGACGACTGTTTCTCCTCATGTTGGCGGCGGGTATTGTAGCCTGTTTCCTGCCCTTTGTTGCAAGCCGGTTGGGCTATCTCTTCACCGAGGAATACGCTGCCTCCACCGCCAATGGTGGGCGCAACAGCCGTTGGGAACTGGCTTTGGAATACCTCCACATGATGAGCCCTGTCTGGGGCGTTGGACTTGGTATGTTCGGTGGCGCCATCGCCATGCAACACAAAATTTACGCCTGGGTGTCCTACTTCTACGTGGACAACTACTATCTGAAAATCATGGTGGAAATGGGCTACTTCGGCTTTGCTGTCTTCCTGTTTATGATGGTCAGCGCCATCACCACCGGCCTCCGCTCTGTGGCTCGCACCGCCAAAACCAAGTACTACTCCCTCTGCGCGGGGATGCTCTCCGGCCTGTCCGGGGTGCTACTCCACTGTTACACGGAAAACATCTTCGAAGAGCCTTACATGATGGTCTATTTCTGGAGCATCGTCGCCCTTCTGGTGTTTGCTGGCTTTACCATACACAAAACAACAACCGACAGAAAGGACGTATCACAATGAACAAAAACTGTTTCAGACCTGCCGACATTCTCCTGCCAAAAGAGGCGGATATGTCCAAATGGGCAGTCATCGCCTGTGACCAATTCACCTCCCAACCAGAGTATTGGGAGCGGGTTGCAAACTATGTGGGCGATGCCCCCTCCACCTTGAATCTCATGCTCCCCGAGGCCATTTTGGGCACCGACCAAGAGGTAGCCCACATCAAAAAAATCAACCAGACCATGGTGGATTATCTGGAGGGTGGCGTATTCACCACCTATGAAAACAGCCTGGTCTACATTGAGCGCACCTTGGAAAACGGCTCCATCCGCAAGGGTTTGGTGGGGCAAATCGTCCTGGATGAGTACAACTTCGACCAGGGCTCCACCTCCCAAATCCGCGCCACGGAGCACACCGATACCAGCCGCGTCGTCCCCCGCGTTCGCGTCCGGAAAAACGCATCTTTGGAACTGCCCCACGTCATGGTGCTGTTGGACGACCACGAAAAAATGGTCATTGAGCCAATCGCTGCCGTCAAGAACCAACTGACCAAGCTGTACGACTTCGACCTGATGGAAAACGGCGGTCACATCACTGGCTGGCTGGTAGACGGTGACCACGTTGCCGCCTTCAACGACCGTTTGGAATCCTATTCCAAAACCGTTGGAGAGAAGTACGCCGACCTGGACGGCGTTCCCATGGTCTTCGCCATGGGCGATGGCAACCACTCTCTGGCAACCGCCAAGGCCTATTTTGAAGACATGAAAAAGGCCAACCCAGGGGTTGACCTGTCCGACCACCCCGCCGCCCAAGCGCTGGTGGAAATCGGCAATATCCACGACGAAGCCCAGGAATTTGAACCCATCCACCGTGTCATCTTTGACTGCGATGTCCCCAAACTCCTGGCCGATTTAAAGGCCTCCGTCTGCGCCGAAACCGGCTATCCCCTCCGATGGTTTATAGGCGAGGAATCCGGCGAGCTGTTCTTGGACGAGCGCCTCAGCCCTCTGGCAATGGGTGTGTTCCAACCTTATTTGGACAAATACCTGGCTGAAAACCAAGGCGAACTGGACTACATCCACGGCGACCAAGCCTGTGCCGACTTGGCAAAGCAGGACAATGCTATAGGCTTCCTTCTGCCCTCCATGGAAAAATCTCAGCTGTTCCGCGGTGTCATCGCCGACGGTGTTCTGCCCCGGAAAACCTTCTCCATGGGTCACGCCCACGAAAAGCGCTACTACCTGGAGTGCCACAAAATCACCAAATAATGACCGCATATATAAAAGGTGCTATACAAAAACACACGCAACCTGGTAGGGGCGGGGTTCTACCCCGCCCCTACAGACTAGAAATCCCCACCATTTTACGATAAATGGTGGGGATTTTCAACCTTTGGGAGGAGTAGAGGCTCTCCCCTACGGGTGCTGTTCGAGTTTTTATACAGCGCCTTTTCCATGATAAATTGGTGATTAACCCATATTCATCAGTGCTTCATAGACGTTCACCGTGGTGCAAGTCATGGTATTAAACGACATGGGGGAATACTGGATTAGCATTTGCAGGGCCTGGCTTCTCATGGTCGGCATGGAAATGGGCTTGGTTTGCACATTGGGTGCCATGGGTGTGTTGTTCACCGTTTGGACGTTGCTGGTGGTGGAGGTTGCTGTGGTGCTCAGTAGGGATGTCAGTTCCGCATTGGTCAAGTCCGAATTTTGGGACAGGATCACCGCCGCCGCGCCACTGACAATGGGCGCTGCCATGCTGGTGCCATCTTGGTAGGCATATTGATTGTCCAAATAGGTGCTTAAAATGTCTTCACCAGGGGCATAGCCGTCGATGCAGTCGCCATAGTTGGAGAAATCTGCCACGGTGTTGCTCTCTGTTGCGGCGGCTACGGTGAAGACACCGTTCAAATTGGCAAGGGATAGAGGCGCGCAAACGGTGCCATCATTGCCGGCGGCGACCACCACAAAAATGTCGGCTTCCAGGGCGGTTTCGATGGCATCTCGCACATCCGGTGTGATCACATCGGCGCCCAGACTTAAATTCAAAACGTCCACACCCATATCCACTGCATACAAAATCCCGGCGGTGATGTCTGCCGTCTCTCCAGCGCCTTCGCTGTTCAGAACCTTGATTGGCAAAATGGACACATCTAACGTGCCCGCCATGCCGGCGATGCCCACACCGTTGTCGGCTTCGGCAGCGATGATGCCGGAAACGTGGGTACCATGTCCATTGTCGTCCATGGGGTCGTCGTCGTCGTTTACGAAGTCGTAGCCCAAGTCCACCAACACCCGGTTTTCCAAGTCCTCGTGGGTGTAGTCCACCCCGGAGTCCACCACGGCAACGACGATGCTGGCGCCGTCCTGGCTGACGGCCTCCCAGGTCAAGTCGGCGCCGGTTTCGGTGATGGCCCACTGATAGCTGAGATAGGGGTCATTGTAAACGGATTGGCTTTCCACCGCTTGCCCATTTTGTGGCTGTTGTGTTGGCATTTGATCTCGCTGCAAGATTTCCCGGTTGATGGGTTGGGGCATACCGTAAGTCTGCACCGCAGTGTCCATATCTTCCACACAGGTTGCACCTGCCATGGTGACAGTGAGCCCCAGCGCCAATGCAAAGCTGATGATTCGTTTCATGTTGTACCTCCATTGCTTTTGATATACCCCATTGTAACCCCAAAAGTTTAAATGTAGTTTAAATTTTTTGTGTTATTTCTGTGATGTATCTGCGCAAAATGCCAGCCCAAAAGGGCTGGCATAGATCATATTAGAATACCTCCAACGTGCACAATAGATGTCGTCGGATTTTTCAGGTGCGTTCCATCTGTCTGTCTATTTTGCTGTTTTGGGTTGCCAATGACACAGCCACCGTGGCAACCAGTGCGGTGAAATTGCCCACCAGAACTGCATCTGTTCCTGCAATGGGGAACATTTGGAGAATAATTGCAACAATGCCACCAACGCACATACCTGAAACAGTGCCTGTGGCAGTGATTTTCTTCCAGTAGAGAGACAGGATAAAGGGGAAGAACATTGCCGAGGAGTAGATGGTTGCGCCAAACTCGAACACGGTCAAAATAGAGGTCATAAACAGGGCGATGGCCATGGTGACCACACCAGCTACGACGGTGGTAATCCGTTGGATTTTGAATTCTTTTTCATCGGTCATGTCCTTCATAAACCAACCACAGATGTTGTGGGAGAACATTTGGCTAATGACCAACAGATAGGAATCCACTGTGGACATGACGCCTGCAATCAGCCCAGAAATGCCAAGCCCTGCCAAAATCACGGGGAACTTTTGAACGATAACCTGCACAATAATGGTTTCTGGGCGGTCGATGGTGGGGAAAAAAACGCGGGCATAGACAGCCAAAATCATCACAATGCCGCCAAAAATACAATAGCCCGCAGCGGCATAGAATTGGTTGGAGACGGCTTCTTTGGCATTGCGTGCTGCCAAAACCCGTTGGATATAGGGGATGCCAGTACAGGCAGAGAAGGTGTATTTACAAATGACAACAGCCAAAGCGGTGAGAGAGATACCGTCCATCAAGTCAAAAGTTCCAGCAGTCATTACGGAATCTATCATCTCTAAGGACGTTTCTGCAACACCACTCATAATAATGAAAGGCAGGACAATCAAAAGGCATACACCCAAGATGATGGTCTGCGCCATATCCGTATAGGCCACGGCATAAAAACCACCCTGTAGGGTATAGAGAATGGTGATGGTGCCACCAATCAGTACCGCTAATTGATAGCCCACAGCAGAATTGCCGAACATCAGCTCAATGACAGTACCCATGGCAATCATTTGGCTGGTCAAGGTAGCAAAGCAGTAAACCAAGGCAAAAATGGCGCAGACACGCCCAGCAGTGTCGTTGTGAATTTTTTCAAAAATTTCGGGGACAGAGTTTGCGCCAGTGTTGTACATCCGTTTGGAGAAGACGCCCAGCATAGCCATACCAAAAGCCCAAGCAATGACCAGCCACAATGCACTGAATCCGTTGGTGTAGGCACTGCCAGCTTGCCCCATACAGGTACCAGCGCCTGATGCTGTCGCGATGGATGAGCAAATAATGACAAAGGGTCCGATGGATTTATTGCCCACCGAAAAGTCCTTTGAATTATGTATCCGTTTTGACGCCCAAATCCCAATGCCAATCATGGCAACCAGGTATAACCCAATGGTTATATAATCTAACACATGCATATCATTCCCTCTTTCTTCAATCAATACCAACTATCATTATACACAATTTTTATAAAAAACACAAGTAAAATATAGTTAAATTTACAAATATGTGTTTTCCATTTATCCCTCGCCAAATAAAAACACCAGCCCAAAGGTTGGCAGATTGTTTTGATTTTGATTCGATTCCCCCCGCCTCCACCAATAAAAAATGCTACCCTTGCGGGTAGCGTTTTTCGGTGTCGCGAATGGGAATCTAGGTGATGAGACAATCTGCCACCGGCAGATTGTTTTGATTTTGATTCGATTCCCCCCGCTATTTCTCCACCAATAAAAAATGCTACCCTTGCGGGTAGCGTTTTTATTTCCCATCCACGCAGAATAGATGTCATTGCAAAAATTAAGGTGGATTTGAACTCACACGCCATTGTTTCGTTATTATAAAACAGTATATCACATAGCCTGTATTTTGCAACAGTTTCATC
>JAWXUJ010000073.1:0-6722 GCA_044432765.1 Eubacteriales bacterium
GACTCGACCGATTTTTCTGACTTCAGTCGGGCTACGCCCTCCCTCCGTCAGAAAAATCGAGGCACAAAACCAACAACTTAATCGTATTTCTTGGGCTCACATCATTGACAAACTTACAGTGAACATTGCGACGCAAGTATCATGTTGTGCCGTCTTGGGAGATGAAGCTGCCGCCGAAGACCTGTTTGGCCTCCTGGACGATAAGGAAAGCATGGGGATCGGCTTTTTTTACCAGTTCCCGCAGTTTTTGTTGCTCGTGTTTGCGGACAATGCAGAACATGACGGAAATCTCACCGTGGGAGTAGGCTCCTTCGCCGTTGACCACTGTAGCACTGCGGTGGAGTTGTTGGATGATGGCATCCCCGATTTCCTGGGGGTTCTTGGTCATAATGGTGATGCTGTTGGCAGAGGCGATGCCGTTGAGAATCAAGTCCACCACCTGGGAGCTGGCAAAGGTCATGACTAGGCCATAGACCAGGGCATTGAAGGAGCCGTAGACAAAGGAGGCGAAGGCCATGATGATACCGTTGATGGTGAGGACGATTTGACCCACAGAAAGGTGGGGGTAAATCCGCTTGACGATTTTGATTAAAAGGTCAATGCCACCGCCGGAGGAGCCGTGCATAAAGACCAGGCCGGTGCCCAAGCCGTTGAGCACGCCGGCAATAATCGCCGCCATCAGCGGGTCGGAAGTATAGGCTGGGATGGCGGGGAACAGGGGGATGGCGTAGTCCACCATCAGGGAGAATGTCACAATGGTCATCAGGGTTTGGAGGACAAAGTTTCGCCCCAACAGCTTCCACGCCCAAACAAGCAAGGGCAGATTGATGAAGAAGGACATCATACCAATGGGTGTGCCTGTTAAGTAGTTGAGGATGACGGTGATGCCGGTGGCACCGCCAGGAGCGAATTGGTTGGGCAGGGTAATCATGCTGATGGCGATGGCCCAAAGGGCGGTGGCGAATAAATCAATGCCAAAGTTTTTGATGGTTTTCATGGGATGCAGTTTATGAAACGTTTCCATGATAAGGCCTCCAATGAATGAATGTTCGGCGAACCGACAGGCTTATTATGACATACTTTTACAGCAAATACAAGCAGAGGAAACCACCAATTTTCTGACATATTTTTTATGGAAATAGGCAGTAATGACCAGACAAGGCATGGAGAATATGAAACATTGCAAACTAAACTAATCTGTGGTATAATAATCGCATACGCGATAATTATATATTTAAAATGGCAGTTTTTCTCCGTTGCTTCGCAAAGAACCGAAAAAGATGCCATAGTATACCAAAATGCTACGCATTTATGGTATACTAAAAAAACAGACATTTACAACAACTGTCTGTGACAGCCCAGCATCTCAATCACATTATCAAAAATAAATAGGTTTTTTGATAGCCCCCCTTCTGGCAAGGGCAAAAAGTGTAGGGCTTAAAGAAAGGAATTTTATGTCTAAATTTCAAGATATAGTGTTGCTGACTGACTTGGACGGCACTTTGTTGGATAGTAATGAACAGATTTCCCAAGAGAATTTGGATGCAATCGACTATTTTATTGCGGAAGGTGGCCAATTTGGCATTTGCACTGGGCGCAACCGGCAAAACGCCTGCGCCCTTTTGGATAATTTGCCTCTGAACGGCTATAGCATTTTTTCCAACGGCTCCATGCTCTACGACTTTTCTGTGCATCAGGTGTTGGCTACCCGCCCCATTCCCCGGGGTGCCATCGCCGACTTTCTCCGCATGGCCATTCCCCTTCACCCCACCATGGGTGTCCACCTCCACACCGATGAGGACAGCTTTTTCCTGTCCTCCCCAGAGCTGACCCGGAAACGGACGGTGGAAAACCACCAGCCCTGTGCATTCCGCACCCTGGACGATGTGTTGGATTTGAATTGGATCAAAATGATGTTTACCGTGTCTCCAGAGCAAAAGGATTGGTTCTGGGAGCAGTCCGAAACCCTGTGCAAAACCCTGGATGTGGATATGGTACAAGCCGCCCCAATCTACACAGAATTTCTGCCGAAAAACAGCAATAAAGGCGCCATGGTGCGCCATTTGCGGAGCATTTTGCCACCGGAGGCCACCATTGTTGGGGTGGGGGACTACTACAACGATGTGGAGTTTATCAAAGAGGTGGACGTGGGCATCTACACGGAAAACGCTCCAGAAGAGCTGAAAGCCACCGTCACCCAAGTCTGTGCCCATCATAATCATCACGCATTGGCAGACGTCATCCACCGGATTTTAGGCGAAACCCAAGCCAATACATAAAAAGGCACCCGAAAGGGTGCCTTTTTTTATGTATTGGAAAGATTGTGCCATTATTGGGCTGTTTCAATCCGATTTCTGCCGCTGAGTTTGGCTTGGTATAGGGCGGCATCGGCACGGTTGATGCAGGACTCCAGGTTTTCTTGGGGGCGCAAGGTGGAGACACCCATGCTGACGGTGACGTGGGAGTTGTCGGGCAGTTGCAAGACCTGCTCTGTGCGGACACGAATCCGTTCGGCGATATTTTCCGCCACCTGTGGGGTTGCCCGATAGAGGATGACCAAAAATTCCTCTCCGCCAAATCGAATCAGCAGGTCGGATTGGCGACAGCAGGCTTGCAAAATCTTGGAAAATTCCACCAGGGTGTAGTCGCCGGCGGAGTGACCGTAGGTGTCGTTGACCCGTTTGAAGTGATCCAAATCCGCCATTATCATGGAGAGGGCAAGGGTGGTGCCGTCGTTTCGCTGGGCTTCTTTTTGAATCAGCTCTTCGATGGCACGGCGGTTGAACAGGCCGGTGAGACAGTCTTGTTTCAAAAGGACTTCGATTTGTTGGTTGGCGACCTCCAGGTTGTCAACACTGGCCTTGATGTCCTCTTGCAATTTCTTCTGTATGGAAATGTCCACAATTTCCCCAACCAATCCTCTTTCACCGGTGGGACTGGCCTCAAAGCCCTTGCTCCAATAGAGGGAGTGGGCATCTTGGCCGTTGGGCAGTTGAAAAGTGGCCTCATAGTGGCTGGTGCCTTTGGTGGAAATCAGGTGCAGGTCTTCATTTTGGTAGCGGATGCGCTCATCCATGGGCAAATAGTCCAAGTCCAGGACAGTTTTGTTCAAATAGGTGGCGCGATCCATGTTGAAATACTGCTCGTATTGGGCGTTGAAATAGACAAATTCACCCTGTTGGTTTTTCATAAAAATCGGGTTGGGCAGTTCGTTTAAGGCGGATTTGAGGAAGTGATATTTTCGCTTTGATTCCATCATATTTGCCTGATTGGTGAGAAGTTGTGCCTCCAATTCGGAAAAAAGGACGGAGAGGTGGCGCTGTTGGTCTGCGTCCAGAGGAAGATTTTCCAGATACGATTTTAAGGTATGTAGTTGATCCATATTATCATACGCCTCTTTTCCGTTACAATGGGATAGAATGTCCGCATTGTGCTCTCTTTTTGTTCGTATTTTGTTGTAAAAATTTACTTTATACCTAATTATAACATAAAATGTCGAAAAAATCCAGTAAAAAATTGAAAGTTGTTCCGCTGGGTCAATGGAATTTCTCGGCGAAAAGCGCAAAAAAAACAGCCTTTAGTTTCCACACGGTGGAAAGCAAAGGCTGCTTTTAACAAATGATGGAAGAAATCCTATAACTTTTGAAAACACTGGCTACGCCAGTAGCGCTTCGCTCTAACGGCCTTTGGGCGAGCAGAAGCCAAAAGAGAAACCTATTGAATAATGGAAAATTCTCCGATTTTGGCAATTTGGCCTTTGGGTTCACTTTGGGAGTAGCCCACTGCCAGGATGCCGTAGACCTCATGGTCTTGGGGGATGGTCAGTTCATCCAGAATGGCGCGGATGGCGGGAACGTAGGAAATGCCCACCAACTGATTGATCCAAACGGAGCCGATGCCCATGCTATGGCCTGCCAGCATCATGTTTTCCAGGGCACAGGCATTGTCATCCCGACCCCATGGGCTGTCCTTGTGGTTGGATACCAAAATCAGGGTTTTTGCGCCGTAAAAGTTGTAGTTTTCCCGGCTCAATTCGGTGGAGATACCATCTGCCAAGCGGGCAATGAAATCTTCGTTGGTCAGACCGACAAACTTCCAAGTTTGGCGACCCATGCCACTAGGGGCGTAGAGGCCGGCTTGTATCAAGGTCTCCAAATCGGCCACTGGTACAGTTTTGGGGGAGAAATCCCGGATGCTTCTTCTGGTGAAAATGGTTTGCAATACTTCGTTCATGGGCGTTACCTCTTTCTCGTCGATTTGTCGTGATATTTTTATTTCTGCACCCACACCAGGAACATAGGGGTGGTGGTGTAGTTGATTTTTTCCTCGGGGGACCAGACTTCGTCCCAGACGGCTTCATCGATGGTCAACGTGCCAACGTCCAGGGCTTCCAAAACCCCTCTGTCCCACTGGGGACGGGTCACGGGGCTGAGGGGCAGAAGGCTGGCAATCCGCTCCATCTCTTCGATGTCGGTGCCGTCGTAGAAGTCCTCCACTTCCTCTTGGCTTGCCCGCTGACGGTCGGCTTCGTAGGATTCCCGCTTGTCCTGGTCGTCCAAATAGGAGTACCAGTTGGCATCGAAGTTGAGCAGGTGACCACCTGGTTTCAGCACTCGCACCCATTGACTGTAGGCCACTTGGGGGTCGGGAAGATTCCAGGTTACGTTGCGGGTGATGATCACATCAAATGTGTCGTCGGGGAAGGTCAGGTTTTGGGCATCCATGATTTGAAAATCGATGGGCAGGCCCTTGGCATTGCCCTGGGCTTCGTCCAGCATGGCCTGGGTGAAGTCCACTGCGGTGACGTTGTAGCCTGACTCCGCCATTAAAATGGCGAAAAATCCAGGGCCGGTGCCGATGTCCAACACCTTACAGCGGGACTTGTCCTGGGGGCCAATCCGGGTTTCAATGGCACGGAGCCAGGTGGCTTTTTGCTGACATTGCAGCTCGTCCTGGTTGACCTTGGAATAACCGTCCGCTCGGTGGGTCCAGTAGGTTTGAATCTCTTTGGTTAACATCTGCGCTCCTTATTTCTCTGCCACAATCGCAAAGGATTGGATGATGGATTTTCTCTTGCCACCGTGTCCGTGGAACTTTTGCCAGTGGGGCTCCACCAGTAGACTGGTCAGGGGCTGTTGCAAAAAGAAGCTGGCATCCCAGGCGGGACGTTCTTCACAGCTGAGCGGCAAATGGCGGGCAATCCGCGCCATGACCTCGGGGTCCACACCCTTCATGTATTCCTTGGTGTGGGGATCACGGTATTTGGGACAGTGCTTGATTTCTGCGTAGGTGGTTTGGAATTGGTGGAGGTAGTGGTTGCCGTCAAAGACAATCAGGCGACCGCCTGGTTTCAGCATCCGGAGCCATTGGCGATAGGCCTCCTCGGGCTGTTCCAGGTTCCAGACCAAATTCCGGCTGACAATCACATCGAAGGTGCCGTCTGGGAAATCCGGTGCTTGGGCATCGCCACGGACAAAGGTGGCGGAAAGACCTTGCGCGTTTTGCTCCGCTTGGGCGAGCATTTCCTCGGAGTAGTCGAAGAAGGTGACGTGGTGTCCCATTTTGCCCAGCAAAATCCCCAGCATACCGGGGCCACAGCCCATGTCCATGCAGGTCAACCGTTCTCCTTGGGGCAGGTGGCGGGTCAGCCGTCCGCTCCAGTATGCGCCCTCGGCGGTCTCCAACTCGTCAAGGCTCTTTTGAGAATAGCCCTCTGCCCGAGTATTCCAATATTGGCGAATTTCCTCGATATATGTCAAGTTGTTCACATCCGTTCTCTTGTTTTGATTAGGGTTGTTTCATGTTGGTGGTGATCCAGTAGTAGTCGGCGACGGAGATTTCCGCGCCTACCACATCCTCTGTCCGGCTGAACATCCGACTGGTGTAGTAGCCGTGAACCAGGGCAGCGCCGTCGTCGATGAGGATTTGTTGTAACTGGACAATCAGGGCGGTGCGTTGGTCGTTGTCCAGAGTTTCCGTCAGTTGGGCGTAGAGCGCATCGTATTCTGGGTTGCTGTAGAAGCCGTAACTGCTGGAATTGGAGCTGTACCAGTTGCCCAAGAATTCCTGGGGATCGCCTACGGCAACGGTGTTCATATTGGAGGCCGACAGGTCAAATTCGCCGGCGGTTTGAAGGTTGATTAAGGTGTCGTAGTCCCACAACTGCACATCCACCTGGATACCGATTTGGGCAAGTTGGATGGAGATGGCCTCCACCAAGTCGGGCAAACTTCGGTTTGCATAGACCAGGTAGGTCAAAATGATGGGCGCGCCGTCCAGTTCCCGGATACCGTCACCGTTGCTGTCCACAATGCCGGCCTGGTCCAGACGGGCGACTGCGCCGTCTACGTCGTAGGCATAGGGGTTTTCCAGTTGGTCATACCCATAGGCCAGCGCGGAGGACAGGATGGAGAAGCCGGGCTGATACATCCCACCTACGATGGTGTTGCACATGGTGTCGTTGTCCAGTGCCATCAGGACGGCGGCGCGGAGGTCGTCGTTTGCCAGGACACCTTGGAAGTTGATGTAGGCATAACCAGTCCGCATCCCCGCTGTTTCGGAGACGTGGATGGTATCATCTGCTTTGAATTTTTCCACTTCGGTGGGGGCGTTGATGTTCTCTGCCACGTGGATTTCGCCATTTTCCAGAGCCAAAGCCTTGGTGGTGCTGTCGGCGATGAAGCGCATGGTCACAGTCTCAAAGGGGACTTCACCGTCCCAGT
>JAWXUJ010000074.1:0-6686 GCA_044432765.1 Eubacteriales bacterium
ACAGCTTGATGGCGTTGAGGACGTCCATTTGCAGGTCTTGCATACCCTTGACAACCAGGAACAGAGGATCGAACCACAGATCAGTTGCTTCCATGCCCAAGGACATACCATGCTCCAACATGTTGTGGCAGTGCATCATACGTTCTTCGTTATCCTTTGCGATGCCGTCAGCGGAGCAAAGTGCGATAACGATTGCATCGTTGGCAGCAGCCAAATCGATGTAACCCATACGGGAGCCTGCGTCAGCGGAGTTGACGATGGGCTTACCGTTGGTACGGTTGTACACGTGGATACCGGCTTCGATGGCCTTTTTGTTGGCGGTATCAAGAGCCAGAGGCACGTTGTTGAAGTTTTCTTGCAACAGCTTGACAGCCCAAGTCATCAGTTCAGGACCGTTGGATTCTGCAGGACCGATGTTGACGTCCAGATAGGTGGCGCCAGCAGCGATTTGCTCGGAAGCACGCTTCAGAATGGGTTCTGGATTGAAGGTAGCCATGGCTTCGCGAATCACAGGGCTGATGCAGTGGATTCTTTCACCAATGGTGACGAACTTGGGAGATTCTGGATCACGTTGCTTGTAAAGAGCACCGTTTTCGATGATTTCGATGGCGGGGATGGAAGCGGCAATCTTCTCGAAGTCCAGAGGAGCGTTTTCGTCCACAACTTCAACAGCCTTGGCAACTGCAGGCTTGGAGGCTCTAGCGGCTTCAGCTGCCTTGATGTGTTCGCCGTCCTTCAGGTACTTGACGATTTCAACGGCTTCACGGGTACCGACGATGACGTTCCAATCAGGCAGTTTTTCGCCAATTTCGCCCTTCATAACGGCAACCTTACCGGGGATGATCAAATCACGAGAGGTCAGCTTGTCAGCGATGCCCAGTGCTTCGAAGTCCTTCTTGATGGTGGAGGAGGAGAACTTACCAGCGGCCCATGCAGTCAGAACAGACATACCAGAAGCATCGGTGATGATCAGGTTGATGGGTTGCTTGGAGCGTTCAATTTCGCCAGAGACCAAGAAGTAGGTCAGAGCGAAGTCAACGGTCAACATGCAGGGGTCTGCAGGAGTTGCGCCGTTGAGAGGATAGATACCGGTCTCAACCTTCATAGGCTTTTGAGGATCGGTGTAGATGTTTTGGGTCAGGCCGTGGAGAGGCAGAGACTCAGCCATGGTCATTTTTTCCATGACAATGATGGAGCCGTACTTCAGAACGAAGGTAGCGGCATAGGCAGTTTGCAGGTGGGCATTGCCCTTTGCAATCTTGCCAACATTGACGATAGAGGGATAACCGCAGACGCGGTCGCCGTCTTTCAGAGCAGAACGACGAAGCAGGACAGCGTTTGCAAAGGTAGCCTTTGCAGTGTCAGCAGTGACGTCCACAATCAGATTCTTGTTACCGGCTTTTTCCAGCTTTTCAATCAGGTCGTGAGCAGCAGCCAGATCAGCGCCACACACGCCCAAGGTGATGCCTGCTTCGGTAGCGATGGCGTTCATAGCTTCGCAGTTGTCAGCAGTAGCACCGGACAGGATGACGTTCTTGGAACCAGCAGCAGCGACAGCGGCTTTTGCCACGTCAGAGTCGGTGGTTTCGATGATCAGATGACGACCGGTAGCAGCGGCCTTTTCGACCAGAGCGACCATTTTGTCAGCGCCAACGCCGCAGTCCTTGACCCACAGGAATTCCACAAACATATGCTCGCTGATGCGCTCATAGTCCACGGTTTTCATGGTAGCGATGGCTTCTTCCACAGCTGCGTCGTCCATGGATGAGCACAGAGAGGAAGCGTAGCGGCACTTGGAGACCAGGGTCTTCTCGTGACGGAACAGAACGGTTTCGCCGCCCATTTTGTAATCGCCGATTTGGACGGTTTTCATGGGGGGTGCAGATGCTTCAGACAGCAGAGCCATAGCCTCGTCGCTCATGTGAGGACACTTGTCGATGGGCAGTGCGCCAGAGGCGACCTTCATGCAGAATGCCATACAGGTAGGGCAACCACATTCTTTACAGTTAGTCTTGGGGGACATTTTAAAAATGTCTAAACCTTTTAATGCCATTTTCGTATTCTCCTTTCTCCAGCTTACATCAGTGCGTCAACGAACGCAGCCATGGTTTTGATTGCTTCAGGGTGGGACATAATGACGGCGTTAGAGCCAGACATAATAGAAGCGGTAGCGGTGGTAATTTCCATTTCCACGCGACGTTCTTCGATGTTGCCCCATTCAGGCATATCAGCTTCAGGCATAATGGATTCTTTGACACCTGCTGCTTCGGTGGAAACAGGGGTGATAATGGGCATTTGCAGCATATTGTCGGATTGAGCCATCGCTGCCAATTTCACGCGATCCAGGGTGGAAGCAACGTATTCATAGCCATAACCAGCAGCGGCAGAACCGGCGTTCATAACGACGCTGGAAGCAGCCACGCCCAGTTGGGACAGCATAACGTTCAGTTGCTTTGCCAGGTTGATGTCAACTGCGGATTCAGCGCCAACCTTTTGGTTGTAAGCCAGACCGACAGATGCGCCAACGCCTTTGTAGTTTTCTTCGGTTGCAGACATCGCCAGAATGTTCTTGCCTTGCATTGCATCGGAAACAGCGCCCAACAGAGTGCCGTCTTTTTCAGCGTTTTTGCAACCCATAACCACGATGGGCATGGTGGTAGCTTCGCTGACAGCTTTTGCGATTGCAACAGCGTCTTCAATAGCCATATCAGCGCCGTTGGGGTCGGAGCTTTCCATGTTCAGGCAGATGAAGTCTGCGCCTTCCATGGATTCAGCCTTCTTTGCCATGTCGGCTGCAGTGGTGCAACCTTCAAAGAAAGCCTTGGAGCCTTCGGAACGCAGGCCTTCAACGCCAACGTCAGGAATTTCCACACCGATTGCAGGACGGTTTGCCATAGGAGCGTCGAAGGTGTAGAAGGGCAGAGTATTTTCGCCGCCAATGGTAATGGCTTTGTCGCCAGTACCCAGAGTTACGGCATTGATAGAGGCGTTATACGCCTGTGTCTTGGGAACGAATGCCATGATTAAATTTCCCCCTTAAAAATTTTGATAAATTTACGCTACATCACCCACACAGCGTTCTGTGTGGGCAATGTGGCATTGTTAAAATGGTAAGTTTGCCAGAATTTTGTGAAGGGCAACCTTCACGTCGGCAGTGTCTGGCAGTTTGGAGGTGGGCTTGCCTTCGCAGTCGTAGTCATAGACAGACTGGTCTTGGGGCAGTACACCAGCCAAAACAAGGCCGTGTTTTTCGATTTCCTCTTTGACACCGTCGTTGAGAACGCCACCAGGGGCGCGATTGACGATGAGCTTCATAGTTGTGGGTTTCAGTTCCAAATCCACCACCATCTCGGCCAGACGAGCGGCAGCTTGGATGCCACGACGAGAGCAGTCAGAAATCAGGAGAAGCGTATCCACGCGAGGCAGAGTACCACGGCTGATATGCTCCAAACCGGCTTCGTTGTCGATGACGGTATAGGCATAGCGGTTCACATACTTATCCACTTGGGACTTGAGCACACCGTTGACGTAGCAATAGCAACCTTTGCCCTGGGTGCGACCCATGACCAGCATATCAAAATCATCTTCTTCTGCCAAAGCAGAGTTGAATTTGAATTCTGCATAGTCCTGTTTTGTCATGCCAGAGGGAATGGGGCTGACTTTTGCCAACTCTGCCCGGGCCATTTCCTCACGGATGTCCCCCAGAGTGGTTTCAATTTCAACGCCCAACACTTCGTTCAGGTTTGCATTTGCATCGGCATCCACCACCAGGACGGGGCCTTTTTTCTGTTTGCAGAGATAGTTAATCATCATGCCAGAAATGGTGGTCTTGCCAACGCCGCCTTTGCCAGCGACTGCGATTGTATGTGTTGCCATAGTTACTCCTTTTTTATAATTAATAATTAAAAATTAAGAATTATAAATTATTAATTAAACTTTTAGCCTTTGAAAGGCTTGATGCCAGCCATGTTGATGATGTCGGTGACATCTTGATATTTGTTCAGGGCATACATATGCAGGCCATCAACACCAGCAGCCATGTATTGGTGGATTTGATCCACGGTGTATTCCATACCAGCAGCTTTGAAAGCGGCAGGATCGTTGTAGTTTTTGGAGATGACGCGAGCCAAGTCGTTGGGGATTGCGCAGCCGTTCATGGACAGGCACATACGAATGCAAGCGTCCTTGTTCAGCACAGGCATAACACCCACATCTACAGGCATGAAGATGCCGGCAGCGCGGATTGCGTCCAACCAATAGTTGAATTGCTCCATATCGTAGGTCAGCTGAGTCATGATGTAGTCAGCGCCTTCGTCTTGTTTTTGTTTCAGGTGGGCAATGTCTGCTTCCAGGGACCGACATTGAATGTGACCTTCTGGAGAACCAGCGACAGCGATGGTGAACTTGTCGCCAAATTCCTTGCGGATGAAGCGAACCAAATCAGTAGAGTAGTTGAAGTCACCGCGGGTGCCTTCCCAACCCATGGGCAGGTCGCCACGAAGAGCCAAGATGTGGTTGACGCCATTTGCCAGGTAGGTATCCAGTTGTTCCTTAACACCTTCTTTGGTGTTGCCGATGCAGGTGAAGTGGGTCACAGCGACGGTGTCGTTGTCAGAAGATTGAATGGCTTTGCAAACTTCCAAGTTACGACCGACGTTGGTGCCACCAGCGCCATAAGTACAAGAGATGAAGTCAGGCGCGAAATCGTACAAGTGCTCCATGGTTTCCAACAGAGGCTCGATGGGTTGATCGGGCTTGGGTGGGAAAACTTCAAAAGAGAAGCTTGTGCGCTTTTCCATGATATCAATGACAGACATTTAAGAATCCTCCTAAAAAAAATATGAATTTGAAACACGTAATTCTTGCCGTAATAGGGGTTATTTCCTATCACACCAAACATCATAACATAAAATCCCCAAAAAGACAAGCCAGAATATACAATTTTCGCCAATAAAAAGCAAAATTCTAAATGGGTGTAAAAATGAACTTTTGCTCCACTCCACCGCTGGTGACAAATATGGTGGCACCGCCACCTTCATCTGGTTCCACGGTCAATTCCACATCTCGTCCTTTGACCAAATTTCGGACATATTCCTCTGGGGATTTTACGTTGACTTCTTCAAAAAACACATCTCGCATTTGATTGCGGGAGCAGTTATTTTGAATTTCCCGCACCAACTCGTATTCAGCCATAGGCTATACCGTTGGCGCAATGATGACCGTTCCGCCAACCAGATCAGCCATCAGGATTTCCCCCTCCACCGCCACTTGACGTTCCATCAAGTCGGTGAGGATGATGGAGCCATCTCGACGCTCCATCCGTTGGACATTGGAGAGAATCAGATTTGCAGGGGACACTTCCCCTTTATAAACAGTAGAAAGACACATAATAAACTCCTTATTTCACGTCCAGAGAGGCCAGGACAGTGGACAGGCGCAGGTTGCCTTTTTCAAAATCAGAAACAGCAGCCATCACTTGCTCGTAAGAGGTGGTGTCGCCCAATTTTTTCAGGTTGGCAGCCAGGGTTGCCAGCTCGTTGGCGTGTTGGGTGTTGTGACCCACCATGTAGCGCATCAATGCGACGATTTCCTCTTGCGGTGTGTGGTCATGGGAACAGCCGTGGCAATGTTGATGCTCACCGCAGTGGTCGTGGTCGTGGCAGTGGTCATGGGAATGACCGTGTTCGTGGTCGTGGTGCATAGTGATCTCCTTTCACGCTCTATGGCGCTTCGTAATTTCTACCCCTATTATAGGACGAAACGTTCCATTTGTCAAAGGCTATCTTTGGTATTCTGGCCATTTGCCTTGGTCAATGGTCACATATTTTTCGACACTTTTTTGTTGTTTTTACAGTATGCAACACCGTCATATCACAACTTCCTGTTGAGATATGTGGTTTTGTGTGGCATACCGTCATCGACAAGAGATTTATTTTACATAAATTTAATAAAACATAACTAGATTACTTAACATTATATTGCTATAATAATCTTGCAAGTAGCGATAAACTTTTTCATTTTCCTCTCATTTTGTTTTGAAAAATACCCACCCGGCTGGTCCCCGTGTGGGTACTTTTCTGTCCAATTTATGTTTGCACAAAAACAAGACACAGATTTAACACTCTGTTAAAGACTAATCACTATCATAATTAACAAGTTCTTGGTATGATAATTGTGCAAGAAGCAATTAATCTTTTTCATTTTTCCTCATATTATATAAAAAACAGGTAAGCAAGCTGGTCCCTTGCATACCTGTTTTTTATATCCACCAAACTTCCATTTTTTAACAGAGGGTGTATTCAAAATTTTCCATCTTCAAGCGGTCGCCCACCTCCACAAAATCAGGAAGCAATGCCAGGGCCACCATGTTTTCCACACCGGCATCGGAAATCATGTAGCCGTAGTCCCCCCAGATTTTGGTCATAGTAAAATAAATCGGTTCCACAGTCTCACCTCCCCTGCCCCCCCATTGTACACCATTTGCATTGGTTTTGCAACATTCCCAAATAGGGCAGGATGCCCCCTCCCTTGGATTATAACACTCGAGCCTATCACTACCCGCTCCAAATAAAAAATGCTAGCCCAAAGGGCTAGCATTTTTTATTTGGAGCGGGTGACGAGGCTCGAACTCGCTACCTCCACCTTGGCAAGGTGGCGCTCTACCAGATGAGCTACACCCGCAATGC
>JAWXUJ010000075.1:0-6594 GCA_044432765.1 Eubacteriales bacterium
CCCAAAAAAATGGGCGGATTTACGACTATTTCCGCAACCGCTTTATGTTCCCCATCATCGACCTGCGGGGCAACGTCATCGGCTTCGGCGGGCGGGTCATGGACGACAGTACTCCCAAATACCTAAATTCTCCCGAAAACGTGATTTTCAACAAGCGAAAGAACTTGTTTGGCTTGAATGTGGCGAAAAAAACCAAGTTTCCCCACATTATTTTGACAGAGGGTTACATGGACACCATCGCCCTTCATCAATTCGGTTTCGACTGCGCCGTGGCCTCTTTGGGCACCAGCCTCACCGAGGAGCACGCCCTGCTCCTGTCCAAATACACCAAGCAGGTCTTCCTCAGCTACGACAGCGATGAGGCTGGTCAGCGAGCCACCAAACGGGCCATCGACATCCTGGAAAAAACCGGGGTGCAGGTGAAAGTCCTTCGGATGCAGGGGGCGAAAGACCCGGATGAATACCTACAAAAGTTTGGCGCAGATCGGTTTAAATTATTACTGGAACAGTCGGAAAACCATGTGGAATATCGACTTTTGACATTGAAAAATCAGTTTGATTTGGAAGAAGATGACCAACGGGTGGAGTTTTTAAAACAGGCTGCCAAGCTGATTGCCTCTTTGAAAAACGCGGTGGAGCGGGAAATTTACGGCGCCCGCGCCGCCGAGGCCGCCAAAATATCCGTCCAAGCCATGGCAGTGGAGGTGGACAAGGCCTTCAAACAGCGAAAGCGACAGGATGCGAAAAAGCAGGAAAAACAAGACCTGGATGTGGCAAAACAGCACCAACCCCAAAGCCGGAACATCCGCTATGACAACCTTCGCTCCGCCACGGCAGAGGAGGGCATCATCGCCATGATTTTCCTGGAACCTCACCTGTTAAAACAGTGCCAAAATTTGTCCCCTGATCACTTCTCCGTGGAACTATTGGGACGGATTTTCGGTCTGCTCCAAAGCCGGTATGGAGAGGGGATGCACATTGCCCTCCCGCTACTGGGACAGGATTTATCCGGGGAGGAAATGAGCCATTTGACATCAATCGTCCAGCAACACGACACTTTGGTCAGCGAAACAGTCTTCGCCGACTACCTCCATATGGTGGAGGAAGAACGCTCAAAAACCCAAGTTGTACAGCCGGCAGACCTGCTGGCTATGCGTGATCGATATCAAAAAAAGAAAGCGTACGGAGGGAATGGCATATGACAGAAAAGATGGTGTATTCCGAGGGGAACAATCTGGAAGCCGAGGCTTTGAAAAAGCTGGAAAGTATGTTGCAACAGGGGAAAAAAGAGGGCAAAATCTCATCCAAAGCCCTGGTGACGGCCTTTGAAACCTTAAACGTGGACGAGGGTATGATTGAGCATTTCTACGAAGTCCTGGAGGCTAACGGTGTGGAAATCGACGTCAGTGATGTCCTGGAACTTCTGGGCGAAGACGGCGAGCCAACCAATTTGAATGCGGAAGAAGAGCCCGAATTGGTGGACACCGAGGCCTTGGCAGACACCTTCAAATTAGACGATCCAGTGCGGATGTATCTCAAGGAAATCGGCAAGTACAACCTGCTGACTTTGGAACAGGAATTGACCCTGGCCAAGGGCATTGCCGAGGGCAACGAGCTGGCAAAACAGGCCATGACGGAGGCCAATCTTCGGCTGGTGGTGTCCATTGCCAAGCGGTACGTTGGTCGTGGAATGCTTCTGCTAGACTTGATTCAAGAGGGCAATCTGGGGCTGATTAAGGCCGTGGAAAAGTTCGACTACACCAAGGGCTATAAGTTCTCCACCTACGCCACCTGGTGGGTGCGCCAGGCCATCACCCGGGCCATCGCCGACCAGGCACGTACCATTCGCATCCCGGTGCACATGGTGGAGACCATCAACAAGGTCATTCGCACCGCCCATCAAATGGTGCAGACATTGGGCAGAGAACCAAGCCCAGAGGAAGTCGCCATGGAGATGGGACTCGCCACCTCCAAAGTGGAGGAAATCATGAAAATCGCCCAAGACCCTGTCTCTCTGGAAACACCAATCGGCGAGGAAGAGGACAGCCACCTGGGGGACTTCATCCAAGACGAGCATATGATGGAACCTGCCGATGCCACCAGTTTCCAACTGCTGAAAGAGCAGTTGGGCGAGGTTTTGCAGACGCTGAATCCCAGGGAAGAGGCCGTTCTACGGCTCCGGTTTGGCCTGGTGGATGGTCAGCCCAAAACCCTGGAAGAGGTGGGCAAGCAGTTCAACGTCACCCGGGAGCGGATTCGCCAAATCGAATGTAAGGCACTTCGCAAACTCCGCCATCCATCCCGCTCTAAAAAATTGAAGGATTTTCTCAATTAAAAATCTTGAGGTCATAACACCAATAACTGAATTTTTTTCGGGTAGGGTTTGTCAAATGGAACCAAAATCAAAGGACTAGATGCCTCAATGGGCATCCAGTCCTTTTGACGTACCAAAGCCGTGGAGGAACAGCCTTGAGTCACAAGTTAGGAAAGGAATTACAATCAAGACAAACGTAGCTTCGAGTATGATTAACGACTGCATAACAAAATGCAGAAGTGAGAAAATCGAATCCGAAGGGAGGAGATGCCTATGTCACCTTCAAAGCAGAAAAGAACAAACATTTAATAGACTGCAAAAGGACGAGAACTTATCCACAAAATCTAGGCATTGACATTGCCCCACTGCTACAAATCTTGGGACAAGTTCAGCCAAATCGAACCATTCAATTTGTGGATAACCAACTTTCTCTCTTTGCTGCCCAATACGGACGGTGTGCAGTCACAGGGGAATCGCTCACAGCCAACACCCTCTACACACATCACAAAAAGCCCAAAGAATTGGGAGGCACAGATGATTATAAGAATCTGGTGATTGTGACATCAGAGGTGCACGCACTTATCCATGGGGAAAATCCAAACCAAGTCCAAACTCTTTTGGATGCCCTAAATCTCAACCAAGAGCAAACAGTGAAAATAAATAAACTACGCAAATTGGCAGGGGTCAAGCCCCTATAAGTATGTAAATGTAAGTAAAAAATGCAACGAAAAAGGCTTACCTATTACGATTAAATGATGACATCACCAACCAAGAGTTGGCAAAAATCTTCTACCCAGACCGTGTGCAGAAAGGCGATTTCACCCAGCCCAATTTTCCTTACATCCACAAAGAGCTACTCGCGAAGATGTCACGCTTACCCTCTTGTGGAGTGAGTATTGCACCGCTTGTCACCAGTCAAAAACCACACCCTACGCATGGTTTCAGACATATCTAAGAACGTTACGTCACGACCCTCGACATGGGACTTCAACCAAGGTAGCCAGCGACTTCAAAGCAAACGTCAGCGTCGTTGCCGTTGGTCAAGGATTTAACCAAGCCTTCGATGTCGTCAGTGGTGCCTCTCGATTCCTGTTTGGCTGGGAAGTCACTCCAACTCTCATTCTTTTGCTGACCTTGATGCTGGTGGTTCCTGCTGTCATTTCTTCCTGCACTGGTGTGCTCAATGGCATTCGTGTTCTGTCAGACTTTAACACAAAATTGTATTTTGCTCTCTTGATTTTTCTAGCTGTCGTTGGCAACATCGCCTTCAGCTGGAATTTGGGACTGGAAGCACTGGGGGAATTTTTATCTGGTTTCTTCAGAGAAAGTTTAATGACTGGCACCGCCAGCGGAGATCCCTTTGCAAAAGACTGGCTCAACTATAACTTTGCCTGCTGGATGTCTACCATCGCCATTGCCCCTGTGTTCCTCGGCTCCCTGTGTAGAGGCCGTACAGTCAAAGAAGCCATTACTTATAATTTCTTCCTGCCTTGCATCTTTGGTTTTGTTTGGATGTCCATTTTGGGCGGCACCACCATTTTCCAAGACTTGGCAACAGGCGGTTTTTTGACTGAAATCATGAACACACAAGGAACGGAATTCCTACCATAAATTCCACTCCAAATAAAACAGCAAAGGACGGACTTTTCCATGAAAAAATGTATGGTGGCATCGGATTCATTTAAGGGCTCCCTCAGCAGTTCAGACATTTCTGCCATTGCCACAAATGTCATCGGACGGTATTACCCGCAATGCCAAGTCATCGGCTTACCTGTGGCAGATGGTGGAGAAGGTACGGTAGAGTGCTTGCGCTGCAGGCGGTAGAATAAATCCTCGCGAAATTCGTGGTTGCGTACCATTTCCTCCAGATTTCGATTGGTGGCCACAATGACGCGGAAGTCCACTTTTTTAGAGGAACTGCCTCCTAATTTATCCACGGTTCGCTGTTGCAACACCCGTAGGATTTTAGACTGTAGGTGAATGGGCATGTCCCCAATTTCGTCCAAAAAAATGGTACCGCCGTCCGCCAGTTTAAATTTACCCAGTTTGCCATTTTTTGATGCACCAGTAAATGCACCCTTTTCATAGCCAAACAATTCACTTTCCAACAGTTCTGCTGGAATTGCGGCACAGTTGACATCGATAAACGGGCTTTCACGCCGTAGGCTGTGGGTGTGAATGGCTCGTGCAAACACCTTTTTGCCTGTCCCACTTTCGCCCAATATCAAAACATTTGCCTCACTTTTGGCAATGAGTTCTGCTGTTTTCTTCACGTCTTGCATGGGCGCCGAAGTCCCTAAAATATGGTCAAAGGTTATACCGTTGCTGGTGCTCAGGACTTTACCGTATAGTTTCGATGACAGGGTTTCCACTGTCCGTAAATTGACGGCGCAACCACCCTCCATATCTGGAGACCCTAAGGGACTAATGGTAAAGCCGATGCTTTGGTTCCCAACGGTCAATTCATCGTAGGTGTGATAGGTCTTGGGTTCAATCATAGAGACCAGGCGGTCATACTGGATGACTTGATATACCGATTGCTCCACCACGTCCGCTGGAAGATGTAAGGCAGAGATGGCCGATTGGTTAATATGGGCAATGGTATTGTTGGTGGAAACGATGATATATCCTTCTGAAATGGCATTGATAGTATTGTGCAAAAGGGTCTGTTGTTGCTGCAATTTTTTCAGAAATTGTTGCTCCTTTAGCTTCAGACACACCAGGTCACACATGGTGTTGATCACCACCAAAAAGTAGTCGTGTTTGGTCAAAAGTCGTTGCCTCTGTTCCTTGGTGTAGCAGATGAGTCCGATGGCACCGACTACCTTTCCCACGAAAAAAATAGGACAGTGCATATATGCGCTTTCCAAACAGTTTCCATGGTTGGGACATTCCCGACATTCTGGCTCATTACCTGGGGCATCATTGATGCAGACCAAGCCATTTAAAATGACATTCTTAATCACGGTATTGTGTGTGCTCCATTCTTTGTCCGATTCCTGCTCACTGATGGGATCCCCGTTGACATTGACAATGGTGGTGTGGATATCCAACACATTGGAAATGGCTTCGCCTATGATTTTTAAGTAGTGTTTGATTTCCAGTAAGTCTATCATTTTGAATCTCCTTCTGAATGTTACCCATGGTGCTTCCGCAAATTCGTAGGCGGTATGCCAAATTGCTCTCGATATCGTAGGCATAGTCGTCGGTATCCATAATGATATCGGCGCCGTTGTCGATGGCTGCTTCTGCCAACTTAATGTTTTCCTCTAAAATCTGGATCCACACCATAGGTGAGCTACAAGGGTATCAATGGTCAATTTCGGCAGATTAAAGAGCAGGGGATGAAATAACAAAAAGACCTCGGTATTTCTAACAAGGCCAAATTTGGAAGTGTCTATTCGCCAAAATCGCCGCAGCAAACCTAACGACTTAAACAGTCCTGTTCGGATTTACTGGGGCGATTCAATCTGAGATGCTTTTTTGTACTGTCTGTACAAATTGGTACTGTTCTCTGTAAGGGCTGGTATGTTGCTTTTGTATTTGCCATATTTCCGCATTGGCGTCATTGCATCGGCAAATGTGCCACCATGGACAGGCACCCATTTAGATTTATTTTAAGCGTACAACAAGGGCTTTACAGCAACATGGCGCTACTTTTGTCAGACCATTTTCGTATTGAGTATTTCCAATACAGCGCTTGCCATTTCTTCAGGACTTTGCTCTGATTGTTCTTCCGTAAAAGATACCATCGTGGCAAACAGGCCGCCGACAATAAATGTCTTTTGTATTTGCGTAAACGCATTGTTGTATTGCCCTTTCGATAAAACAATATTCAAGTATTGCTCCATGGGATGATACATGACTCTATGGAGGTCGTTTTTCAGGTATACTTTGATGTCCGATTTTAAATTCTGCCAAAAACGAAAACACTGGCACAAGGCTTGTTCTAAATCAAATTCATCCACTTGAACCGATGCAATATAGGCCGAAAATACACGGTCAAAATGAAATCGAAGAATATCTTCCTTGCTTTCAAAATTTCGATAAAAAGTAAGCCTTGATACCCCAGCTTTTTCTGTGATATTCGTAATGGAAATCTGCTCATAGGGTGTGTCTTTTATGAGAATGAGCAAGGCATCCGCCATCCATTGCTTGCTTCGTTCTGATTGTTTCATCTGCGATCCCTCCAAAACTGTAACAAAAAGAAGGATTGTGTATCTTCCATTTGCATTTCTAATAAATTATAATAACTGTAACAGATGTTACAGTTATAACAT
>JAWXUJ010000076.1:0-6567 GCA_044432765.1 Eubacteriales bacterium
TGGTGCCGGGCACCACGGTCTACTGCCAGCACCACGACAACCCCAATCGGAAAACCCAGTGGTCGCTGATTGCCGTTCAAAAGGGTGATCGGCTCATCAACATGGACTCCCAGGTGCCAAATGCCCTGGCGGAGCAATGGGTTGCGTCCGGCGGCTTGGGATTTGTTCCTGAGAACATCAAGCGGGAAAAAACCTTTGGGAACTCCCGTTTTGACCTGTATTTCCAACGTGACGGTCAAGATTGCTACATGGAGGTCAAAGGTGTTACCCTGGAGGTGGACGGCTTTGTCCGCTTTCCCGATGCACCCACCCAGCGGGGAGTGAAGCATATGACGGAGTTGTGCCACGTGGCGAAATCCGGCCTGGGTGCCTACGTCCTCTTTGTGGTGCAGATGGACAATGTGTCCCATATGGAACCCAACTGGGTCACCGACCCGGACTTTGGAAAGGCCTTACAGCAGTGCCAAAAGGCCGAGGTTTCCCTCCATGCGGTCTGTTGCGCCGTCACTCCAGACACCATCGAAACCACCGTGGAAATTCCACTGATTTTAGAACCATAATAAAACGCCCTCCATTTGCGTGGAGGGCGTTTTTGTTATACCAGTTCGGCAAGGGGTTCTTTTTGGTCCTCTTTTTTGTTGTGTATGAACATATAGAAGGTTGGCATAAGGAACAGCACCAGCAAGGTGGAGGTGACCAGGCCACCGATGATGACAATGCCCATGGCCTGCCGCATTTCTGCGCCTTCGCCAATGCCCAATGCCATGGGTACCATGGCCAAAATGGTGGTCATGGTGGTCATAAGGATGGGGCGCATACGGAGCCTGCCTGCCTGCACCAAAGCGTCCTCCACGGACATGGTGGCGCGAAGCTGGTTGGTGGTGTCCACAAACAGGATGCCGTTGTTGACCACGATGCCCACCAGCATCAGGAAGCCCATGAGGGCAACGGAGGTCAGGTCGGAGCCAGAGACAAACAGGAGGACAAAGGAGCCCACCATGCCAAAGACCATACTGGTCATAACCATAACAGAGAAGCGGAGGGATTCAAACTGCATGGCCATGACCACAAAGACCAAGAACACAGCCGTGACCAGCGCGCCAACGATGGCAAAGAGTTCTTCTGATACCATATCAGAGCCGACATCCTCGCCTAGATTGATGTCATCGCCATAGGTGCGACCTTCCATCTCCGTGATGGCGGCCTGCACCGATGCTTGGGCGCTGGGGTAGACGGTGGCGGTGATGTCAATGCAGTAGATGCCGTTGGTTTTTTGGATGGATTGGGCCGTTTCGGAGAATTCCAAAGACGCGATTTCACCGAGGGTGATGTCTCCTTTTGGGGTGGAGATGGGCATATCCATAAAGGCGACAAAGTCGTCATAGGTGCCTTCTGGGTATTCCACATAAATGTCGTACTCGGTGTTGTTCAAGTCTATGGTGGTGACTTCGATGCCCGTGACGGCGTAGCGGAGGGTGCTGGCAATCTCTACGGCAGTGGTGCCGTAGTACAGTGCCTTTTGGGGGTTCACCACCACTTCGGCCTTGGTTGCGCCTATGCTACCAAGGGAGTTTTCCACTTTGATGACACCGTCCAGTTGGTAGATTTCTGTCTCCAGCTGGGTGACCAACGCCTGCATGGCATCGTAGTCGTAGCCAGACAAGGTGGTTTCCACTGTGTTGCTACTGCCAAACATATCGCTGGATGAGGCACCGCCCATGTTCATGGAGGACTGAGCCTCGATGGTGATGGAGGTGTTGGACAGGGTGCTGGTTTTGACCTCGTAGTCCGAAATCACATCATCGGTGATCATGCCATCTTTGAGATAGGCGGTCAAGGTGGCTTCGGTGCCGCTGATGGTCAGGGTGTAGTCCTCCACACGGTCGTCGTTGGCCAGCATTTCCTCCACAACGGAGGCTTCGGCATCCATGGCATCCAACTGGCTGTTGGGACGGAATTCCATGGCGATTGTGAAGCTGCCGTCGTCGGAGGAGGGGAACAGGACAAAGGGTAGTGTTGCCCCCAGATAGATGGACAGCGCCAGAGATGCGAGGGAGATGAACAGCACGGTTTTTTTGTGGCGCAGCGCATTGCGGGCGGCCACACCGTAGCCATTTTCGATTTTGGTAATCAGTTTGTGGATGGGGGCTTTTTTCTCTGTGGGCTTCCACAAGTAGTAAAACAGTGGCACCAGTACAATGGCGGCAAACAGAGAGGCCACCATGGCAAACACAATGGTCAAGCCCATTTGGGAGAACATCTGTCCAGAGACACCGTCCAGCAGTGCCAAGGGCAGGTAGACCACAATGGTGGTCACTGTGGAGGCCGCAACGGAAGAGCCGACCAGCTTACAGCCAGTGAAGGCCACTTGGCGGAAATCCAAGCCCTCTTTTTGGGATTTGAAAATGCTCTCCAAAACAACAATGGAGTTATCCACCATCATGCCGATGGCAATGACCAAGGCACCAGTGGTGATGACGTTTAGTTCAAAGCCTGCCAAGTTCATCAAAATCAAGGTGATGACCAGAGAGATGGGGATGGAACTGCCCACAATCAGGCTGGCTTTCATGTTGCCCAAGAACACATACAGCACCACCATACAGAGGAACACGCTGAGAATCAAGGTGGAGCCAACGGATTTCAGAGAAGTGATGATGTCATCGCTGGAACTGTCGATGACATCGATGTTCACGTTGGGGTTGTTTGCATTGAGGGTGTCCAGAACGGCTTCCACATCACTGGCCACTGTGGGGATGTTGGCATCCTGACCAGAGGTGATTGTGATGGTGATGTTGTCCGCACCGTTGTAGCGGCTGACGGTGTCTGCGGCTTTGGAGCCGATGGATACGCTGGCCACGTCGCCCACCACCAGCAGGTTGCCAGTGGAGGTGGTGATGATGGTGTTTTGCAAATCGTCCAGAGAGTCTGGAGCGGAGGTTGCCGACACGCTGATGTCTTGGGTGCCGATGGGGATGCTACCGATTGGCATGTCGAAGTCGTGGATGGACAAAGCCGTGCTGATAGAGGACAGGCTGAGGCCGTATTGGTTCAAAAGTGAGGGATCGGCCTGAATTTGGATGTAGTCCTCCACACCACCGTAGACCTCGACTTCGGTGACACCAGACAGAGATTCCAATTGTGGCACCACAGTGTCGTTGGCGTAGCTTAAAATGTCCGCTCCAGTGGCCGACGCGATGGACAGGGTCATAATGGGCAGGGCATCCAAGTCAATTTGGAACATGGTGGGTTCCATGGCATCGTCGGGCAGGGTCACCCGATCCAGCGCTGTCCCCAAATCGGTGTAGGTTTGGTCGGCGTCCACGTCGTAGTCGAATTGAAAGACCACCATGGACATATCCTCCATGGAGAAGACGGTGCTTTCCGAGAAGCCAGTGACCGTTTGGCCGATGGCTTCGATGGGGTCGGAGACGGTGGTGTCCACGATTTCTGGGGTGGCACCAGCGTAGATGGTGTAGACGATGTAGGTGGGCATTTCGATGGAGGGGGTATAGGCCATCTGGAAGCCGAACAGAGAACTGATGCCGAAGAGAACGATGGTAAACAACAGCAACAGGGTTGCGACAGGGCGCTGTAGCGCCAGTTTAGTCAGCTGCATAGGTTGCAACCTCCTCTACCAAAAGGCCGTCCCGCAACTGGGCAGACCAAGTGGCCACGATGGTGTCGGTGGAGGAGAGACCAGAGGCCACCAAAATCCGTGTGCTGTCATATTTTTCGATTTCGATTGGCACTTGGACGGTGTAGTTGTCCACCACTTGGTAGACATAGGCATTGCTACCGACAAATTGGACGGCATCGTAGGGGATGATCATGGCATCCTCTTTGGCATAGGTTTTCAGTTCCACTTGGGCGGTGGTGCCAGACAGCATGGCAGTGCCATCGCCTTCCACCAGACCTTTGACCACAAACAGGCCAGAGGTGGCATCTGCCACAGTGGAGACTTGGGAGACGGTGCCAGTGGCGGTGCCTTGGCCAGTGGTGACATCAAAGGATTCCCCGACGAACAGGTGGTTGACTGTGGATTGGGGGACGGAGAAGGAGATTTCCATGCGGTCGGTGGTGGAGATTTCCATCACTGGGGAACTGGCGCTGATGATGTCCAAAGGTTGGACGTAGACCGCGGAGATGGTGCCAGAAATGGGGGCGGTGACGGTGTAGTCCTCTAGTATTTCATACATATCGTCGCGGGCATCGATGGCATCTTGGACGGAATCGGCCCCGTTGGACAGTTGAAGCAAGGTGGAGGTGTTGGTCACGCGGAACATGGAAGTGCCAGCGGTGACGTATTGGCCGTTGGATACATAGATGGCATCCACATAGCCAGACAGACCAGAGTAGACAGGGCTACTCTCCGCATTGGAGAACACACCGCTGTCACTGCAGGTGGTGCCGTTGACGGTTGCAGTGGCACTGCGTCCTACAGACAGTGCGCCGGGGGTGTTGACGGTGATGGTCACATAGCGAACTTGGATGGTTTCGTAGAGGAAGGCCGTGGTGCCGGAAATGTCGGTGACGGTGCCGGACAGCTGTTCCCCGGTGTCCACCAAAGACAGGGTGGCAGCCGTGCCCATCCAACTATCGCTTACCAAAGCGTCCAAAAATGGCAGTTCAATGGTCATGGACTGTTGATTAGACAGATAAGCCAGTTGGTCGGTGGCTCCCACGGCATAGCCCAGGGAGGTGTCGATGGAGTAGATGTAGCCACTGACAGGGGCTTTCACCAACAGGCCATCGGCGATGGCATTGTAGGAGGTTTGGACGCGGGCGACAGTGGTGTCCAGTGTTTCACATTGGTCGATGATGTCCTCGGTATCCAAGGTGCAGAGCAAGTCTCCCTCGGAGATGGCATCGCCCAAGGTTACGTCCACAGTTTCGATTTCGCCAGACAGCAAAGGCATGACGGTGACGCGGGACTGGGGTTCCAAACTGGCCAAATAGGTGCCAGTGGTGGCATAGGTTTCCACCACTGGCTGGGTGGTGCTAACGGCAACAGCCGCGGTGGTCTCCTCTGCGACCTCGTCTTGGGCGCAACCGCAGAGCAGTGCCAAAGCGGCAGTGCAGCATAGAACTTGAATAGATTTACGTCTCATGGGTGATGCTCCTTACTTTTTCTTGGCGACAAGAATACGAATTTGGTTGCCGGCGGAATAGCCACAGTTGTCGTAGTAGCCGGTCAGCTGGTAGGCGGTCACATCGGATACTTCGGACAGGGTGACAGGGTAGTAGGTTCCATCCATGTAGGAGTAGACCTGCAGGGATTCAGCCAAGGCATACTGGGTGCCGTCCATCATGGCGGTCAAGGCGGTGATGTGGGTGATGTTTCCACTGGACAGTTGTTCCATGGAATCCAACACACCGTCTTCGTAGCAGAATTGAACACCGCCCCAGTCCACACGGTAGAAGGAGGAGGTTTCCTCATAGCCAGGGATGCCGTCCATCATGTAGACATAGACGCCGACATGAAAACCGCTGACGGTCAGCTCTTGGGCAGAGGTCATCAAGACATAAGTACCCACATCGCCAGTGGTGTCCTCCAAAATCATGGAGTCGATTTCGCCTTTGGTGTTTTTGGTGTAGTACCGCACATCGCCTTTTTCCAAGGTGGCACCTGCCAGGCGAGAGGGGTAGATGGTTTTATAACTGCTTCCACTGACTTCCAGAATTTCCAAATCGGCAGCAAGGGGGGTGTCGCCCAGGGCGGTGGCATCACTGTTGATGGTGCCAGACAGGTTGCTGTCAGTTAGACCTACAATGGAGGTATCCCCATTGGAGATGGAGACGGATACCAAACGGCCTTCGTTGAAGGACAGGGCACCGCTGTTGTATTGGAGAATGTCGCCATTGGCGGAGACAACGCGGATGGTGGTATCGGTTTGGGTGTTACCCTTTTCATCCACATAGGTGGCGGGCTGATTGCTGACCACCACGCCGACGATGGTGTCGTTTAAATCGTCCAACAATGCCACATCGGCAACTTGACCATCTTTGCCCAGAAGCAATGTGACAAAGTCGCCACTGGCGACGGTGCCACCTGTGGAGAACTTGGCGGCAACGGCGGCGGTTTCCAAGCCATAGGTAGAGCCAGCCACGGTTATGGCACTGGGGGATTGGACACTGTCAATATAGGTGATTCGTCCGGTGACCCGGTCGTTGTAGAGCCAGAGAATGTTCAGTTGTTCATTATAATAGTAGATGTCATAGGGGTTGATGTCCGAGGCGGTGGCACTGCGGTCATTTTTGTAGATGGTGTAATTGCCGGACAGAGGCATGGTGGTACCGGAGAAGCCGGTGGCGGAGATTGTATAGGGGCCTTTGGTGAATTGGGCGGTCAGTTGCAAGGTGTCGATGTTGCCTTCACTGTTCAGGGCATAGCCCAACGTGTTGGCATAGGCGGTGCCCGATGCGGTGGTGGTGCCCATCATGTTGTAGAATAAGTACATACAATCGCTGCGGGTCAAGGATTGGCCTTGGATGGCGGTCATGTCCTCGTCCAAATCCAGTTGTGTGTAGAGGGTCATTTGAGGAGCGGGATAGGTGCCGGACAGATTG
>JAWXUJ010000077.1:0-6526 GCA_044432765.1 Eubacteriales bacterium
AAAGGTGAAAGCCGCTTTGGCTGCTGACCTGATCCCCATCATGTGCTGTGGCGAAACCCTGGCACAACGTGAACTGGGCATCATGGAAGACTGGATTGCCCTCCAAATCAAGAGCGGTCTGTCCGGTGTTGCTGAAGAAAAAATCCGCAAGGTCGTCATCGCTTACGAACCCATCTGGGCCATCGGCACCGGTGTTACCGCTTCTCCAGAACAAGCACAAGAAGTTTGCGAACACATCCGCACCGTCATCCGCAAGCTCCACGGCGCTAAGGTTGCTCGCGCTGTTTCCGTCCTCTACGGTGGCAGCATGAACGATGCCAACGCCCGCGAACTGCTGGCTCAACCTGACATCGACGGCGGCCTCATCGGTGGCGCAGCACTGGTTCCTGAAAAGTTGACCACCATCATCAACGCTGCAGACCAGCCCACCGCTTAATTTAGTAAAATTGCACAAGAAACCCCGCCGAATTTCGGCGGGGTTTATGCGTTTTTTCAAAAATTTTTCATGATTTTGACACAGATGTGTGATACAATAGGGATGTGAAAGGAGAGGTGCTTATGAATATTTTATTCTTTCTAACCCCCAAGGCCAACTGTTCTTACGTCAACGAGGACGATTCCCTCCGCCAAGCCATGGAACGCATGGAGAAATCTGGTTTTTCCGCCATTCCCATCCTGTCCAAAAACGGCGTCTATCGCGGTAGCCTGTCCGAAGGCGATTTGCTTTGGGCTTTGAAAAATATTTGCGTTATGGATTTGAAACAAACCGAATGTCATAACGTTATGGAAATCCACCATCGACGAGACAACACTCCGGTGTCCGTCACCACCAAAATTGAAGATTTATTGACCGCCGCCATGGAGCAAAACTTTGTGCCCGTCACCGACGATCGCAACGCATTCATCGGAATTGTCACCAGAAAAGCCATTTTGAAATACTGCCTCGACAGCGTCGAGCAAAAACCTAAAGTTGGATAAAACAAAGCTGCAACCCAAAAGGTTGCAGCTTTTTTGAACTCTATGCCACCCGTTTGTAGGGGACGGCAAGCCATATATTTTAAAAAATGTGCTTATCGGCTTTAAACAGCAAGGCAAAGGGGCAGGCAGTCGAATTTCCAGCCCCGTGGAGGATTCCATAAGGAGGCCCCCCCCTTTGGCTGCGGGGGTTTCCAAAGGGGGCTCAGTTCCCCCTTTGGCTGCTCTTTGGTTACTTTCTGTCAGCACAGAAAGTAACACCCCCGTCCCGCCCGTGGGCAAAATCCCTCGTCTCACGTAAAAACGAGTTGAAAAGGCGTGCTGTGTTAAGCCGATACGCGCATTAAGAAATTCCAAAATAATGCAAAATCCCCTGGGCGATGCCTTCTGCGATTTGTCGTTGGTAATCTTCGCTGGCCAATTTCATGCACTCGGCCTCATTGGTCAAAAACCCAACTTCGGTCAGGATGGAGGGCATCAAGGTATGGGTGATGACGTAGTAGCCCGCCTCTTTGATGCCCCGATTGTTGGCGCCAGTGGCGTCAATCAGGCCGTCTTGGACGGCTTGTGCCAATACCTTTGCCCCTTCGCCCTGATAGAGATAGTAGGTCTCCGCGCCCACAATGTCAGAATTGGCGGGGAAGGCGTTGGCGTGAATGCTGACAAAAATGTCCACATCGCTGTCATTCGCCATGTCCACCCGCTCCTGGAGGGTGACTTTCACATCTTCAGTACGGGTGTAGGACACGGCAATGCCTGCCGCCTCCAATAATTCCCCGGTCATCAAGGCGATGGGCAGGGTGACTGTCTTTTCATCCACCCCGAAGTGGGTTGCACTGACTTCCGTGCCACCGTGACCGGCATCCAACATCACATGGAGTAGAGGCTCTGGCTCCACTTCTGGAGGGATTTCCTCTTCTTCCGGCAATTCTTCTGGGATTTCTTCCTCCGGAACCACTTCCTCTGGGACAGATTCCGCCAATGCGATAGTGATGCCGGTTTCGTCCTGGGTGATGACCAGACTGGCCAAATCACAGCCCTCCACCATGTCCAGCACAACCCGGGCAACCCGGTCATAGCCGTCGTAGCCGTTGTCGTATTGGTTGTAGCGAATGGAGGTGATGGCGGGGTGGTCTTCCAAGGTCAAGGCACCCAGGGTGCCACCCTCCAACAGACCGCCGGGGAAGTCCAACACCACGCGACCTGCCAATTCAAAGACGGTGGGAATCAGGGTGGTCGCCAAGAACACATGGCCATCCACCGTCACCGGCAGGGCAACCGCCCCTTGGGAATCCTTGTTGGTGGAGATGATGGCGGTTTGGGTGTCCTGGTTCCAATCGACGTCGGCACCCAACTGTTCGGAGATGAAGCGCAGGGGTACCATGGTGCGTCCACCGCCGTCAATCTGTACCAAAATGGGAGCCACGCCGTCATAGAGGGGTGTTTCCACCATGTTGACCATGGCGACTGGGTTGCCGATGGTCAGGTCGATGGAGGTGTCCCCATCCTGGATTGTGACGGTCAAGGACTCCTGGTTCCAGATGACAGAACAGCCCAACTGCTCGGAAATCACCCGAACTGGCACCATGGTGCGGTCGTCCAACAAAATGGCGGGCATATCCGTCTCCAGTGGTTGGTCGTCGCAGACCAGACCCACGCTGACGGTGTCATAGGCCACATAGCCTCCGGTGGTTGCATCTAAAATATAGGTGGTCATGGTAGCAAAGGCCACGGTGGAGACCGCCAACAAAATCATCAACAAAAGCGCCAAACGGCGAAAGCAGTTCACAGGAATCCCTCTTTTCTTCATGGTTTTGGAAATTTTCAAAAAAGTCATTTCATTGTGGTTATTTTTATGCTATAATGGTGGCATCGTTACAAATTGGAGGTAACAATCTTGAATCAAACCATCCGTAAAATTGCGCCATATGTGGCGTTTTTAGGAGGCATTGTGGCCTTTGGCCTGCGATTCTTCTTTCTCAAGGGTACCCCCGGCAGTGAAGTCGGGCTATGGGTTCTCTCAGCAATCACCGTAATCTGTGCGCTGGCACTGGCTCGTACTTTGAAGCCTCGCTCCGTCTATGTGGACAGCTTCTCCTCGGACAACGGTTGGCTAATCCTTTCCCTGTTGGCCAGTCTTGGCCTGCTCTTGGGCAACGGCTTGCTGATTTTTCAAGGCACCAGTGGCATGAACACGGTCATCGCCTACTTGGGCGTGGTGGCCGGTGGCTCCATGGCTGTGGTAGCCATCGGGCGAAAGCAAGGCACCGTGACCTCTCTGTGGATTCACGCAGCCGTGACCATCTACTTGGTTGTCAAGCTGATTTTTGACTTCCGCAACTGGAGCATTGACCCCTCTTTGATGGACTACTGCTTCTCCCTCTTCGCCGCCATTGGCGCCATGTTGGCAAATACCTACATCGGTCATTTTGTGTTCAACAAAGGTCGGCGCAAGCCCGCAGTGTTCTGGTGCTTGGTCGCCACCGTGTTCAACCTGTGCGCTGTGGCAGACGGAACTTTGTCCACCCGACTGATGCTCATCGGCCTGGCACTGTGGTCGGTGTCCAACTGCGGTCAACTCCTGGAGGATTAGACAAAATTCGACCTTTCTGTTTCTAAAAAGCGGCGTATCCAGTGGATACGCCGCTTTTTGTTTAACGCGTCAGGAACATACTGTTGCCACACAGCTTGATGACTTCCATAGAAGCCGTTGGCAGGTTGGCAGGTGGTGCCGCTGGTGCTTGGCTGTTATAGGTCACAGTTGGCACAGCGTTGTTGCAGATTTGCACCAAAAACACAGCCGCTTGTTCGATGGTCATGGGGGCCAGAGGTTGGTACATTCCATTGGCTCCGCTGAGGAAGCCGCAGGCGGTCAAGGTTGCCACAGAGCCGGTTGCCCAGTCCGCAATTTCAACCGCATCGCTGTACCGTTCCAAAACAGCGCCGTCCACTTCAGGGACTTCGCCAATCAAGTCCAAAAGACGCTCACCCACAACGGCGGCCTCTTGACGGCTCAAGGTGTTCCAATCGGTGATGGAAATGAGACCCAGGTTGACGGCTTGTTCCAGCACGGTTTCCCCTTCTGCCTCGATGCCATAACAGCTTGCCACGCCCAGAGCCAGTTCACAGAACTGCTCCCGATTGATGGTATCGGTGAAGACCACGTCGCTGAGGTCCATCATCTCACAGGCTTGCTCCGCATAGGTCATGACCCAGGCACTGGCGCTTTCCAGTCCCACGTAGGTGATGTCAGCCTGGGGCAGGTCACTGCCGGATTTGGAGGCCATGGTGTAGAATTTATAGTAGGTGGTGGGAAATTCAATGACGCAATCCACGCCGGCTTGTCCATTCCAGGACCAGTTTTGTTCAAAGATGGTCACATTGCCCTCGCCGATGGCGCGAACCAAGCCCCAGTGGCTGTAGCTTTTTTCCCGGGCTTCTGCGGAGCCGTACATAATGTCGGCCTTTTGTGGCGTGTCGGTCTCCACAAAGTAGATGTCGCTGTTGTTGAGCACGGTGATGGAGCCATCGCTGATGCGCAGTTCCAGGCCGTAGATTTCCGCGTAGTAGCGGGGAATCAGCTCGGAGCAATAGTAGTAATATCCTTTGGTGGAGTTGTACAGGGCGGGAACGCCGTCCATGGTGGAGGCCACGAAGTCAGAGCCTTCAATGTCCACATATGTGATGTCCAATTCCCCCTCCGAAGCCGCCAAAACGGTAGAGCAAGTTATGGCCAAAATAAGAAGCAAAGATGTTGCACTTTTGATGAATTTATGTAACACGTATCCCTAGTTCCTTTCAATAGTGTAACAACATAGTAACATTTTGTAACGCCTTTGTCAAGTCCGCCACCCTTTTTTAATTGTAAACATTATATAAATGATATACGCTGATTGGCCACGGTGTTTTTGAGACTGTCAAAAAACCCTCCAGGCCGAAATTTTCGCAAGGAGGGAAAGTGTGAAAGGGAAACTCGGTTCCCTTTCACGTTGAGCGAAGCGGATAAACCTGCCGTCGCAACGGCATATTTTGTGATTTTCCCCGTGAAAAATCACAAAATGGCATCGCGCAAGCGATGCACAGCGAAGGCAAAAAAGGCCGTTAGGACTTTTTTGACAAGCTGAAAAAAACACCGTGGCAAAAGCCGCGGTGTTTTTTCGTTGATTACAAAATTACTTATTCAGTTCGCCCAAGAAGGCCAGCAACTTCAGCTCGTCTTCTTTGCTATCTGCAAACAGTTCCAGGCTGTCGCCGGATTCTTCGATCAGGCGACCGATTGCGATGTATTGGGACATGGAGGACTTCAGGTTGAATACGTCGCCTTCCATGCTCTTCAGGTAGACGTCATGCTCGCAAGCGTTGACGACTTCGGTGAATTTCTTGATATCGGTTACATTTGTCAGTCTCATAATAATTACTCCTTAATAGTTGGTTCATTTGGTTTGTTTACTTCCTTGATTGACTTCAGTATACCACAGGTTTTCCCTCATTTCAATCGGTAAAGTTGTCAATTATTTGCAATTTTTGTGGTGTTTTATGGTGATTTTGTTCCCTTTGGAATACGGATGGTCACCACCAATTCCTCTGCTGTTTCCGCCTGTTCTTTGGCGGCTGCTACGCCGGATTGCTTCATAATGTTCAGTTGATGCTCCAGAGAGTTGAGGAAAATCCGCACATCTTTTATGATGATTTTCCCAGTAAACCCCCGGGGTTTCTGGGGTTTTTCCAACATTTTTTCGATGTATTGCTCCGTCTGGGAGACGGTCATTTGCCGGGTTGCAATGACCTCAATCAGGGCTAATTGTTGCTCTTCTTCGGGGATTTTTAAGAGGGCACGGGCGTGTCGCTCCGTCAAATTGTGGTATCTCAGCCGGTCTTGGACGGTGCCGGTGTGGCGCAGGAGCCGTAATTTGTTGGCAACCGCCGGTTGACTTTTTCCCACCCGCTGGGCGGCCTGTTCTTGGCTCAATCCGTAGAGCTTCATCAGTCGCGCCAACCCTTGGGCTTCTTCAAAATAGTCCAAATCCCGCCGTTGCAGATTTTCCACCAGAGCCAGCATCCCCGACTGTTCCTCGTCGATGGACAGCAAAATGGCGGGGACATGGGCAAGGCCTGCCAACCTTGCGGCCCGCAGTCGTCGTTCCCCCGCCACCAGTTCATACCCGCCCTGCCGTCGCCGGACAGACAAAGGTTGGAGGATGCCGTACTGTTGGATGCTCTGGGACAGTTCCTGGAGGCCTTGGGGATCGAAGATTTTCCGCGGTTGACTGGGGTTTGGGTCGATGGCGTCCACCGGGAGGAAGAGTACCCGCCCTGTTTCCATCATGGTCTTCTGTCGAATTTTTTGTAGCATATTTTCTCCTTTTCCGTGTGTGCGTTTTCATTATCTTACCATTTCCCGCTAAAAAATTTACGCGAAATCTGGTGCTTTATCACAATAATTTGTGGTTTAGAAATCCAAAGACCACAACATATTGGGAAATAAGGGAAATACTCCCGAAATTGCAATTTACCATTGGAATGTTGTGGAATCTGTGGTATACTATAAGTT
>JAWXUJ010000078.1:0-6409 GCA_044432765.1 Eubacteriales bacterium
TCGTTTTCCAACAAATCGTGGTACAGGGCATCACAGTCGATGACCACCCCACCCAGGGATTCAATTTGCCGAAGCAAGGTGGTTTTCCCCCCACCAGTCCCCCCGGTGATGCCGATAATATAAGACATTTAAGCCTCCGTTTCAGCGCGTAGGGGCGGATATTATCCGCCCGCAAATCTCTCGTCCTTCTGCAACCAATATTTTCTCGGATTGTTTTCAATGTATGCCCAAATATTTTGAAAATCTTCTTCGTTGCGAATCACATGGTCATGAAAAGATTTTTGCCAAATAGATGTGCCAATTTGTTTGGAAACCCAACGTTTCGTCTGTCCAACGATAGTGGATATCGTTGGGGCGGATGTCATCCGCCCATCATTGCTACCTATCATCACCATCAGGTGTATGTGGTCTGGCATGACGACATATTTTTCAACCGTAACACCGTCATAATATTTTGGTATATTTTGAATGGCTGTTTCCACAATCTTACCCATGGGGGATAATCGGTCTGTGCTTTGCGGGCGGATACTATCTGCCCCTACTTCCCAGAACAACTTTTTACGGTTATTCGTACAAACGGTGATAAAATACGCTCCATTCAAACTGTAGTCATAGGTTTTAACACGATTTTTTTCCGCTTTGGCAAATTGACCACCGTGAAGGCGGCGGCTTTTTTTAGGCGGTTTGCCACGGCGTAGGACACGCCGTCCCCTTGGGGGCAGCGGGCGTAGACGGTGGTGTAACCCTTGCCATCCAGGTCGCGGAGGGCGGCGAACAAACCTTGTGCCAGGGTTTCCGGCTGGGACAACCTGCCGTAGGCGATGGGGCAAAACCCTTCGTAAAGTTCCAATTCCTCCTGAAAGCACAGGACGGCATTGGACTTTTTATAGTGATTTCTTACGTATTCTGCGGCGCTTTCCCGGTCGCCGTCCACGATTAAAACTGTGGCATCGGGGGCGTAGTGCTTGTATTTCATGCCGGGGGCGCGGACGATTTCGTCCTGGTCGATTTGCCCCAAGACAGCCTTGTCCACCTCCAAATCCCCCAAAACCGCCACCAGTTGAGCCGGTGTCACACCACCGGGGCGCAGGAGGCGGGGCTTCGCCCCGGTCAAGTCCACGATGGTGGACTCCACCCCCACGGCGCAGTCGCCACCGTCTACAATGGCGTCTATTCTGCCGTCCATATCCACCCGGACGTGTTCTGCCGTGGTGGTGCTGGGCTTGCCAGAGCGGTTGGCAGAGGGTGCGGCAATGGGCTTGCCAGTGGCTTCAATGATGGCGCGAGTCAGGTCGTGGGCTGGGCAACGCACCCCAACGGTATCCAGTCCCGCTGTGGTGATTTTGGGGATTTTATCACTGACGGGCAGTACCATGGTGAGGGGACCAGGCCAGAAGGCCTCTGCCAATTTCCAGGCAGATTGTGGGATATTGACGCATAAATTAACCAAATCACCTGGTTTTCCAATGTGTAAAATCAACGGATTGTCCTGTGGTCTGCCTTTTGCCAGGAAGATTTTTTCCACGGCTTCTGGGTTGAGTCCATCGGCACCCAGGCCGTAGACCGTCTCTGTGGGCAGGCCGACCAAGCCTCCAGATTGGAGTATCTGGGCGGCTTTTTGGACAGTGTCGGGGCAGTTCCCCCAGAGGATTTCTGTTATCATTTATCCGTTCTCCGATTGACGTTGCAGTTTTTCCGCTTGGTCGGCGGTGACCAGGCCATCGATGATGTCGCTCAGGTCGCCGTTCATAATCTGGTCTAGTTTGTACAGGGTCAGGCCGATGCGGTGGTCGGTGAGGCGACCTTGGGGGAAGTTGTAGGTGCGAATCCGCTCGTTCCGCATACCGGAACCAACTTGGCTCCGGCGGTTTTCGCCGTGCTCCGATTGGATGCGCTCCTGCTCGATTTCGTAGAGCTTGGAGGCCAGCATATTCATGCACTTTTCCCGGTTTTGGACTTGACTCCGTTCCTCTTGGCAGGCCACCACAATGCCGGAAGGCTTGTGAATGAGACGAACGGCAGAGGAGGTTTTATTGATGTGCTGACCGCCGGCACCAGAGGAGCGGAAGACCTGCATTTCGATGTCCTCTTGACGGATTTCCACATCCACCTCTTCCATTTCTGGCAGGACAGCCACGGTGGCGGTGGAGGTGTGGACGCGCCCACCGGACTCGGTTTCTGGCACCCGTTGTACCCGGTGGACACCACTTTCAAACTTGAGGCGGGAGAAGGCACCAGTGCCGTTGATGATGAAGTCGGCTTCTTTCACACCACCCAGTTCGGTTTCGTTGTAGTTGAGCAGTTCCACATTCCAACCCTGGGAGCTGGCGTACATGGTGTACATCCGGAACAGGTTGTAGGCGAACAGGGCGGATTCCTCGCCACCGACGCCGCCACGGATTTCCATGATAACATTTTTGTCGTCGTTGGGGTCTTTGGGCAGGAGGAGGATTTTCAGTTGTTCTTCCAAATCTACCAAGTCCTTTTTGGCTTGGGTGTACTCCTCCTGACATAACTCCCGCATTTCAGCGTCCAGGGAGCCATCCAACATTTCCCGCAGATCCTGGGATTCCTGGAGCGTCTTGTTGTAGGTTTGATAGGTTGTAACGATAGGCTCCAATTCCCGCTGTTCTTTCAGCAGTTTGGCGGCCTGTTTGGGGTCGTTGTAAAAATCCGGTTGGGCAGAACGCTCTTCCATTTCCATATATTTACTTTCGACCAGACGTAATTTATCTAGCATAGTAGTCTCCTTTTTGATGAACGATAAACAACGAACGATGAAAACGACGACTGCATTAGGATATTTGAAATAAAGGCGAAGATGTACCATCAACATCCTCGCCCGCAGGCGATAATCGTTAATTGTTAATCGTTAATTGTTAATCGTTAATCGTTAATCTATACTTATTTTACCTTATTTTGACTGATACGTCAAAGGTCTTTTGGGATAAACTAGAGAAGAATTCTAGGGAAAGGGTGATTTTTTTGATTCGGCGATGGTTTTTTCTGGTTTTTGCGGTGATTTTTCTATGTGTACCAGCCAGTGCTGGGGAATTTTCTGGGGTAAGCGCCAAGTTTGTAGCCTTGACCTTTGACGATGGCCCCACATCCGGGGTCACCGACTACTTGTTGGCGGGACTGGAACGGCGGTACGTCAATGCCACATTTTTCCTCTGTGGCTACCGGATGGAGGAGCGCCCGGATTTGGTGGAGGCCATTCAAAATGGCGGTCACGCCATTGGCATTCACGGTTATCGTCACGCATTTTTGCAAAATTTATCCCCAGAAGCCGTGGAGAAAGATTTGGCAACATCTGCCCAGATTTTGACGGACATCACCGGAGCGGTGCCCACTTTATTCCGCGCCCCTGGAGGCTTGGTCAGTGAGACCGTCTGTGATGTGGCGAAAAATTTGGGGCTTTCTTTGATTTTTTGGTCAGTGGACCCGGTGGACTGGAACGGTGGTGAACCCCAGGTTTTGGCAGACACCATCCTCCAAACTGTCAAGGACGGCGACATCATCCTGATGCACGACCTGGAAAAAACCTCGGCAGAGGCCGCTTTTTTGGTCATCGATGGACTGCAAAACCAGGGCTACGTCTTCGTCACCGTGGAGGAACTTGCCAATCTCCGTGGCACTTCCCTGGAGCCAGGAGGCCGATACACCCGGTTCCCCCGCTCCTGAAATTACCACTGATAATGACGGAAATTTCGGGCAATGTAAGCATACCAAAGAGAGGGAGGTCATACCATGAACCAACAGGAAACCGCGAAACTATTGAGCGAATGTGACGCAGGCATTCAAATGGCAATCTCATCCCTGGACGATGTATTGCCCATGGTGGAGAGCAAGCAACTGCGCCACCAACTGCAGTCCAGTCTGAAAAACCACAACCGGCTCAGCCAACAGACGCAGAAATTGCTGACACAATATGACGCCGGAGGCAAGTCCCCCAACCCCATGGCAGTGGGCATGAGTTGGCTGAAAACCAACGTAAAACTGGCGGTCCAACCCGGCGACCAGTCGGTGGCAGACCTGATGATTGACGGCTGCAACATGGGGGTCAAAGCCCTCCACCGCTATCAAAACCGCTACCCAGAGGCCGACCAAAAGGCCAAAGACCTGGTGGAGCAACTGATTTTGGAAGAACGCAGCCTGTCCAATGACTTAGAGGGATACCTCTAAAATACAAAAATGGTGCCAGGACATGGCACCATTTTCAATATGTGAAGTTCATGTAGGCACTAGGATGCCCAATTTGAGCGTCTTTGCAATTAAAGGCAACCCTTTTCTTGATTGATCAAATCCATCAAATTGACACCTTCCAGGTAATCATCGATAATGCCATCTAATTTCTGCCACATGGGCAAAGCCACACATTCTGCGGCGCGTATGCAACTGTTTTCGCCAGATTCCAAACAGGCAACAGGAGCCAGATTGCCTTCGGTCAGTTTCAGGATGGAACCCACAGAATACTCTTCTGCAGCTCTTGCCAAACGGTAACCACCTGCCTTGCCGCGGGTACTCTTCACGAAACCTGCCTTATTCAAAGTGGAAACAATCAGCTCCAGATACTTTGCGGAAACACCTTGACGGTTAGCGATTTCCTTCAAAGACACGGGGCCGCCATCGCTGTTCTGTGCCAAATCAATCATAATTCTCAAGGCATAGCGCCCTTTTGTTGATACTTTCAAATTTTCACCTCCAATATCTGTATTATACGATAGGATTAAAGATTTTGCAAGGGTTATACTTGCGATTTTTGTTTTTTGTTGTTATAATATTCAAAAAAAGGAGGATTTTGACATGAAAACCATTTTGTGTTATGGCGATTCCAATACCTGGGGCGCTTGCCCCTATACCGGCAACCGGTACGGTCTGCACATCCGCTGGACTGGGCTGTTGCAATCGGCGCTGGGGACGGACTTTCGGATCATCGAAGCCGGACTCAATGGGCGCACCACCATCTACAGCGAGCCAGACGACCCCTATCTAAACGGTCGCGATATGCTGATTCCCACCCTGCGCCAAGCCGAGCCTGTGGATCTTCTCATCCTCATGTTGGGCACCAACGATTTGAAGCGTCACTCCGCCTTTGACGCCACCAGTGGCATCACCCAGTTGGTGAAGATGGCAAAGGAACAGACCAATTTATTCACCAAGGGCAAGCCCCAGATTTTGGTCATCAGCCCGGTCACCGTGGAGGAACCTTACTTCCCTCTGATGGCAGACCCACGAGGCCACTGCAACCACCAGGAGAGCTTGAAATTTGCAGGCCTGATGCAGTATGCCGCCCGCGCGCAACGGGTTCACTTCCTGGACGCAGCCACCGTAGCCGCCCCAAAAGCCCAACCCGACGGCGACGGCATCCACCTGGACAAGGAGGGTCATGCCGACCTTGCCAAGGCCATTTTGGCAGAGGTTCAAAGGATTTTGGGTTGACTGTCCCATTGTTGAGCGGTTCGTCGCTCCCTACGAAATTTCCGTTATATTCACATAAAAAGGAGAACACATTTTGAACAAAACAACACTGCAAAACTACGCCAAGTTGATTGCCACCGTGGGTGCCAACGTCCAACCTGGTCAAGACGTCAACATCGAAGCCGGCCTGGATCAGCCGGAATTCATCTATATGCTGGTGGAGGAATGCTACGCCGCCGGCGCTCGCAAAGTGGCGGTGGACTTCCGCTACCCAGAACTGACCCGCCTCCACGTGGCAAGCCAAGAACTGGAAACCCTGTCTCAAATGGAGGACTGGGAGCTGGCTCGTTGGGAGCACAAAGTGCAAACTCTTCCCTGCCGTATTTTTATCGACAGCGACGACCCCGATGGCCTGGCTGGCATCGACCAAGAAAAATACGCCAAGGCCCTCCAGTCCAAACAACGTCAAATCAAGCCCTTCCGCAACCGGATGGACAGCAAGTACCAATGGTGCATCGCCGCCGTCCCCGGTCTGAAGTGGGCGAAGAAGCTGTTCCAAGAGCAGGACGACGAAACCGCCATGGAATCCCTGTGGGTTGCCATTTTGCGCTCCGCGCGAGCACTGGAAAACCCCATCGAAAACCGTCGCGCCCTGAACAAGCAAATGCAGGAGAAGTGCCAGTGGCTCAACAGTCTGGGCATCGGTCAACTACACTATTATGACCAAAACGGCACCGACTTAACCGTGGGCATGATGAAAGAAAGCCGATTCCGCGGTGGCGGGCAAAAGACCTTGCAAGGCTACCCCATCAACGCCAACCTACCCTCCGAGGAAGTCTTCTGCTCCCCCAAAAAGGGCCTGGCAGAGGGCATCGTCTACAGCACCATGCCCCTGTCCTACCAAAGCCAGTTGATTGAAAACTTCTCCATCCGGTTTGAGGGTGGCAAGGCCGTGGAAGTCCACGCAGAGAAAAACGAAGAACTGCTG
>JAWXUJ010000079.1:0-6370 GCA_044432765.1 Eubacteriales bacterium
GCATTGCCACATAGTCCAGACCATCGGCCAGAGTTTTTGCGGGAACGGGGCGTTTTTCATCGCTACCGAACACACGGTCAGCAAGTTTGCCGTAGACCAAATAGCCCACAACCAGTGCCACCACAGACAGGATAAACGTAATCATTTCAGCCATCTCTTTTCTCTATTTTTTTGGTTTACCAAACCTACATTCCATTATAATCTTATGGATTTAAATGTCAAGAGTTTAGATGAAATTCCACATTATAGACAAAGTTTTACGTTTAACTTGTGCATATTCACAACAGTTATCCATTGTTTGCCAAATTGTGCAAGGCATCGCTTGTCAGCCGATAGGTTGTCCACTCCTCCATTTGCACGGCACCCAGAGAGAGGTAGAAGTCGATGCTGGGCTGGTTCCAGTCCAGGCAGCACCATTCCAAACGGCCACAGCCGCGAGCTTTGGTCAACTGCGCCAAGTGGCGTAAGAGACCTTTGCCATAGCCCTTGCCCCGGGCTTCTGGCAGGACGAACAAGTCCTCCAAGTAGATGCCACCACGACCCAAAAAGGTGGAGAAACTGTGGAAAAACAGGGCCATGCCCACCTCTTTTCCGTCCTCCACAGCAAAGACCACCTCTGCCACTTTTTTCTCAAACAGCCAGTCATGGAGCAGTTCTGGGGTGGCGATGACATCATCGGACATATGCTCATACTCTGCCAATTTCTCGATGAAACTCAAAATGGTGGCCTCGTCGCCAGGGATTGCATTGCGAAATGTTGCGCTCATAAAATTACCTCAACTTTTTTGTATTTCCTATATCATAGCAAATCACCAGCCTATTTGGCAATGGTAAAAGCCCACAAATTATTTGATTTTTCTATGGTTTATGCTATAATAAGCATAAAAACTTCGGAGGTTGCCCATGGCTCCTATTTACGATGAGCGGGACGTAATTTTTGCCCGCATGAACTATGACCAAGATCAAACCGTCTATGACCACTACTACACCGCCCACCCTGAAAAGGAACGGATGGATAAAATCTCCCGCCGTCGCCCTCTATTGGGGGACAAACTGTCCTGCCAATATAACCCCATAGTCGCCAAAATGGCAGAGGCACCCTTCGCCTTTTTGGAGGACATCGGAGAACTGTGTCAAGGGGAAGTCGCTCCGGAAAAACAGGCTGGCACCCCTGCCCAATTCTCGGAAATCCTCATGGGCTACGCCAAGTTGTACGGTGCCACACACGTTGGCATCACCACCCTAAAACCAGAGCAGTTCTACACCCACAAAGGTCTGCCCAACGAAAAATACAACGACAAAATCGATGGTCAATATAAATTCGCCATCGTCTTCACTGTGGAAATGGACAAGGAACTGATTGACACTGCCCCCTACTCCACCCACTCCATCGCCACCTCCAAGGGCTACGTTCAGGTGTCCACCATCGGCATGGTGCTGTCCTATTTTATCCGCAGTTTGGGCTACGAAGCCCGCAACAACATGGACGGCAACTACGAGCTTCCCCTGCCCCCAGTGGCGCAGGCCGCCGGCTTAGGAGAAATGGGCATCCACGGCCTGTTGGTCACCCCGGACTGTGGCCCCAGAGTGCGCCTGGGGGTGGTCACCACCAACATCCCATTGGAGATTACACCCCATAAGCCTATGGGCATCCGTGCCTTCTGCGAAACCTGCCACCGGTGCGCCAAAGGTTGCGTCAGCCACGCCATTGAAAATGAACACCAGGGCAACGAACACGGCTTCTACGACAACATCTGCCTGTCCATGTGGCAACGGTACGGCTCGGACTGCGGTGTCTGCATCGCCATGTGCCCCTTCGCCAACCACCTGCCCCCTGAATTGGTGGCCAATTTGCCCGCCAAGGAAGGGCGGGTTGCCCTTGCCGAATACTGCGCCATCCACTTCGCCAAACGCACCTTCCAACTGGAACGGCCCGACTGGGTGCAAGCGGCTTATCCACCGAAAAAATAGACCAGAAAATACAACGACGCTGTACAAAAACGACGCGCGTAATCGTAGGGGACGATTCCATATCCCCTACGATGATGCGTTTCTATTTTTTGTACAACGTCTTTTTTATGTTATCAGCTCTAAAACAACAGTTGAAAATGATTCCGTTGGTAGGCGATTACGCCTTCTTTTTGGAGTTTGGACAGCTCGTTGGACAGGGCGCTTCTATCGGCACAGAGGAAATTGGCCAGCTCTTCTCGGTTTTTATCGATAGTAAACTGCTTCTCCCCACCGCTTGACGCCTCCAAATAGGCCAGGATTTTCTCCCGCAACGTCCGCTTGGTGATGATGTCGATTTTTTGGCGCAACTCCAGATTCCGCAGGGCGATGACCTTGATCATATTGGCAACCAACCGATGATGAAATTCACAGGCAGAGGTGCAACTGTGGAGAATGCGACGGTAATTGAGAAAGAGCACGTTGCTGTTCTCCGTGGCAATCATGGACACCGGACTATGGGTCACATCGGCGCAGGCAAAGACCTCAGCAAAGGTCTGCCCCGCCACCGCCTTGGTGACGATGTGCTCGTTGCCGTTGATGTCGGTTTTCACGATTTTCACCCCGCCATAGAGGACGATGCCGATGAAATCGATGGGATCACCCTCTAGCAAAATGGCGCTGTTTTTGGAAAAAGGCTTCTCATAAGCGCCGAGACAAGCCATCATGGCGGTGCAATCCTCTTTTGAAATTCGCTCAAATAGAGGATTTTTTCCTAAAATCTCAAAATTATCTTTCATAAAAAGCCTCCGTCTGTTGTCTGCACAACAGAAATAATATTTTTATTATACTATAATAGATTCATAAATACAATCCCAAGGAGGTTGCTATGGGCAAAAAAATCATAGAAATCGACCAAGATAAGTGCATCGGCTGTGGCCTCTGCGCCAAAGCCTGTCAGCAAAGCGCCATCGAACTGGTGGACGGCAAAGCCACCGTTGTCCGTCAGGACTTCTGCGACGGTCTGGGCAACTGCTTGCCAGTCTGCCCTGTGGATGCCATCCATTTTTCCAACAAAGACGTAGTCGCCAAACCAAAGCCCAGCGGTTGCCCCGGTATGCGAGCCAAGGCCATGACGCCAAAGCCAGTTACCCATGACTGCCCCTCTGCGCTGATGCAATGGCCTGTCCAAATCAAACTGCTGTCCCCCTACGCCCCCTATTTTGAAGGCTGTGACCTACTCATTGCCGCCGACTGCACGGCCTATGCCTACGGCAACTTCCACAGCCAATTTATGGAGAATAAAATCACCATCATCGGCTGTCCTAAGTTGGATGACATGGACTACACCGACAAGCTGACCGCCATTTTCAAGGAAAACAACATCCGTTCCGTCACCCTGACCCGGATGGAAGTACCCTGCTGTGGTGGACTTCAACGGGCAACCGTCCAAGCCATCGCAAACAGTGGCAAAGACATCCCCTGCCAAATCATCACCATCTCCACCAACGGAACGTTATTATAACACTATAATGTATAAGGAGGCAACTCAATGAAACTGACACCTCAGAATTTCAATAAAATTCTCGCCATTTGGGGCGAAACCCATGACATTTATGCACCGAAACGGTATGCCGGCAAAGGCATCTACTCCGATACCGACTGCATCCGCTATGGTGCTGTCCAAACCGCCGAAGAAATCGTCTTCGACCAAAAGGCCGAGTATTCCTTTAAGGAAGCCCTTCTGAAAAACGGAGAACGGCTGTTCTACTTCACCGAAAACCAAACAATGGAAAGCGAAGCCCCCGCCAAAAAACCGCTGATTTTCCTGCGGAGCTGTGACCTTCACGCCTTGACCCGCCTGGATGAAATGTACTACAAAAACGGCGCGCCAGACTACTACTATGACCGGCTCCGCAAAGATGCCAAGTTCATTTTGATGGGTTGTTCCTCTTCTTTTGAAAACTGCTTTTGCGTCAGCATGGGCACCAACCAATGTGATGCCTATGACGGTGCCATCAATGTGCTAGAGCACGGCTTTGACCTGGAAATCAAGGACGAAACACTGCTTGTCCCCACCTATGAAGCCAAACCCTTCACCCCGGATTTTGTCACGGAAAACGACACAAAAGTGGAAATTCCCACCACTTTACCTGAAAATATCTACACCCACCCCGTCTGGGACGAGTACGCCACCCGGTGCATCGGCTGTGGCCGTTGCAACTTCGTATGTCCCACCTGCACCTGCTTCTCCATGCAGGACATCTACTACAAAGAAAACGGCAAGGTCGGCGAACGTCGCCGTGTCATAGCCTCCTGCATGGTGGACGGTTTCTCCGATATGGCTGGCGGGCACAGCTTCCGTGGCAAAAAATCCGACCGTATGCGGTACAAAGTCCTCCACAAAATTTGGGACTACCGCCAAAAATTCAACCATACCATGTGCGTCGGTTGCGGTCGGTGCGATGATGTATGTCCTGAATACATCTCCTTTGCCCACATCATTGAAAAGCTATCCAAACTGTCTAAGGAGGATTGACCATGGAGAATCATTACATCCCATTTGCCTCCAAAATTCTGGAGGTCATCCCACACACCGCCATCGAATACACCTTCCGCATGGAATTTGTGGGTGACGTGAAGCCCGGTCAATTCTTTGAGGTTTCCATCCCCAAATACGGTGAGTCCCCCATCTCTGTCAGTGGCATCGGCTCCAATTTTATCGACCTGACCATCCGCAAAGTGGGCAAGGTCACCAATGAGATTTTTGAAAACATGGTGGGCGATAGCCTGTTCCTCCGCGGCCCATACGGCAACGGCTTCGACGTTTCCGACTACGCCGGTGGCGAACTGGTGGTCATGGCCGGTGGCACCGGCGTGTCCCCTGTCCGCGGCGTCATCCAACACTTTGCAGACCACCCGGAACAAGTCACCAACATGACCTTGATTGCCGGCTTCAAATCCGTGGCAGATATGCTGTTCAAGGCAGATTTCAAGGTCTGGAAAGACAAAATGGACACCATTTTGACCATTGACAGTGGCGAGGAAACTGCCGACGTGAAGGTGGGCTTGGTGACAAAATACATCCCCGATTTGGACGTGAAAAACTTAGAAACCGCCAAGGCCATTGTGGTCGGCCCGCCTATGATGATGAAATTCGGTGTCCAAGCACTGATTGCCCGGGGGTTCCGGGAGGAAAACATCTGGATTTCCCAAGAGCGAAAAATGTGCTGCGGCCTGGGTAAGTGCGGTCACTGCCGCATTGGCGATGTGTATATTTGCGTGGACGGCCCTGTGTTCAACTACACAAAAGGCCGCGCCCTGATTGACTGAGGAGGTGGAAAAATGAATGATATGAACACCAAAAAGCTGAAAAAGAACGCCTATCGCGTGACAAAAGAGCGTGGCTTGACCGCCTCCAGAATCCGCGTCCCCGGCGGTTATCTGAAAGCCGAGTTGTTGGGCAAAATCCAACACATTGCCGACACCTACGGCAACGGCACCGTCCACATCACCGTCCGCCAAGGCTTTGAAATCCCCGGTATCAAATTTGCAGATGTGGACAAAGTCAACACATTGCTCCAGTCCATCATCGAAGGCAACGACATCAACCAAGACGAAAAAGGCACTGGCTACACAGCCGCCGGCACCCGAAATGTGTCCGCCTGCATCGGCAACAACGTATGTCCCTTTGCCTGTTATAACACCACAAAGTTAGCAAAACGGATTGAAAAAGCAATTTTCCCTCACGATTATCACTTTAAAATCGCCCTCACCGGCTGTCCCAACGACTGTGGCAAAGTCCGGATGCACGACTTCGGCATCATGGGTATGACCCGCCCCATGCTGGAGCCAGACCGTTGCATCAGCTGTGGTGCCTGTGAAAAAGCCTGCACCAAAAAATCCGTCGGTGCCATCAAAATGGAAAACTTCCGCCCGGTCCACAACATGGACAAGTGCATCGGCTGTGGAGAGTGTGTCATCGCCTGTCCCAACATGGCCTGGACCCGCTCCGAAGAAAAATACTACCGCCTGACCCTAATGGGTCGCACCGGCAAGAAGAACCCTCGCCTGGGGCAGGATTTCATCAAGTGGGCAGACGAGGACTCCATCGTCACCATCATCTGCAACACCTACGAATACGTCAAAGAGTACATCGACCTGACCGCCCCCGGTGGCAAAGAGCACATCGGCTACATCGTGGACAGAACTGGCTTCCACGAATACAAAAACTGGGCCATGAAAAACGTAGCACTCCCCGAAGTCGCCGAAGTGGCAAACAACATCTACTGGAACGGCGTCCAATATTAACCAAAAAGGCGTTGTACAAAAACCAATGTCATTAAGTTAAACGCTTCCAATGGGAGAAAAAACAAGAGCTTTTTTCAAAAAAGGCTTGACAAATAAGACAAAATGTGCGGTC
>JAWXUJ010000080.1:0-6189 GCA_044432765.1 Eubacteriales bacterium
TTTCTTTGCACTCTTCAATGGATGCAATGCCGTATTCAGCGAGGACACCATTGATTTTGTCGATTCTTCTTTCGTAACTTTCAAACAAAGCCATTTTTGTATCCTCCTTTATTATTCGTGACGTGGGTCGATGTACTTGGCAGCACCATCAAAACGACCGTAGGAGCCGGAAGCCTTTTTCAGAGCTTCGTCAGCAGTCAGGCCAGCCTTGATGAAGTCCATCATCTTGCCCATGTGAATGAACTCGTAGCCAATGACTTCGTCATTTGCATCCAAAGCCATACGGGTGACATAGCCTTCTGCCATTTCCAGGTAACGAGGACCCTTTGCAGCGGTGGCAAACATGGTGCCAACCTGGCTACGCAGACCTTTGCCCAGATCTTCCAAAGATGCGCCGATGGGCAAGCCACCCTCGGAGAATGCAGTTTGGGTACGACCATAGACGATTTGCAGGAACAATTCGCGCATAGCAGTGTTGATGGCATCGCAAACCAAGTCAGTGTTCAGTGCTTCCAGCAGAGTTTTGCCGATGAGGATTTCGGAGGCCATAGCGGCAGAGTGGGTCATGCCGGAGCAACCCAGGGTTTCCACCAAGGCTTCTTCGATGATGCCTTCTTTGACGTTGAGGGTCAGCTTACATGCACCTTGTTGAGGAGCACACCAGCCAACGCCGTGTGTCAGACCGCTGATGTCAGCGATTTGCTTTGCCTGAACCCATTTGCCCTCTTCGGGAATGGGGGCAGGACCATGGTATGCACCCTTTGCGACGGTGCACATATTCTGTACTTCGTGAGAATAAATCATGGTAATCTTCCTTTCAGTATTTTTAACCAGCGGAAGCTCCGAGGGAACTTCCAAGTATGGAACGGGGTATAGAGTTTCACACTCTGCATCTATTATACAAAAAAACCATAGGGCTTGTCAAGGTTGTCCACGAAATTTGGTAAAAAAATACCGAATTTATTTTGTGCCGAAGATGCGGTCGCCAGCGTCACCCAGGCCGGGGACGATATAGGCATCCTCATTGAGGCACTCATCGATGGCAGCGACGTAGATGTCCACATCTGGGTGATCCTTTTGCACCAGTGCAATGCCCTCCGGCGCGGCCAGTAGGTTCATCATGGTGATTTTGGTGCAACCATAATCCTTCAAGAAGCCGATGGCGGCAGAGGCGGAACCGCCAGTTGCCAGCATGGGATCGACAACAAAGACTTCACGCTCCGCGATGTCAGCAGGCATTTTGCAATAGTATTTCACTGGCTCATGGGTGTCGTGGTCACGTGCCAGGCCGATGTGGCCTACTTTTGCAGAGGGAATCAGGGACAGCATGGCATCCACCATACCGAGACCTGCCCGCAGAATGGGGACAATTGCCAACTTTTTACCGCCCAGCATTTGACAGGTGGTTTCGCAGATGGGGGTTTTCACCGTCACATCCACCAGTGGCAGGTTGCGGGTGGCTTCGTAGCACATGAGCCCAGCGATTTCACTGGCAGCCTCACGAAATTCCTTGACGCTGGTTTTCTCGTTGCGCATAATTGCCAATTTGTGTTGAATCAGGGGGTGTTTCAGTTCTTTTACAGTTCCCATAATACCTAGCTCCTATATCTATTTATTTTTATTTCGTTCTGCTTTTTCCCGCTCCGCTTGGCTGAGACGGAGGTAGTTTGGAACCACCTGAGCGGCAGGTGTCACTGGTTGTTCCAGCAACTTCATGGCCTCCAGCGCCACACCAGATGCCCGCTGCATACGGCAGTGACCCTCTGGCAAAATCAGGCTAGAATCTCCATCTTTTAACATATTATAACACAGATTTGCCCCATCGCCAACCAAAATTTTACGACCAGACAAGTTTTTCAGAAGATTTCCCAGTTCCTCCACGGAAATGGCGGAATCTTCCACAATTTGGGTGAGAATCCCCTCTTTTTTCTGAAAAACCCCGGTGTAGACTTGGCTTCTGCGGGCGTCCATGGCTGGGATGATATAGGCCTCCCCATAGGGTTCCACCATATTTGCCATACCTGCGATGGTGGACACGCCCACCAGAGGAATTTCCAGTCCCCAGGCCAGGCCCTTTGCAGCGGCAACTCCGATACGAACGCCAGTGAAGCTACCAGGCCCATTGGCACAGGCGATGGCATCCACATCCTTGGGTGTCAAATCGCAATTCTTCAGCAAATCCTCTGCCATGACAAGGATGGTACGGCTGTGGGTTTGCCCATTGTTTTGGTAGGTTTCAGCCAGAAGATTGCCGTCTTGGAGCAGAGCCACAGAGGCGGCCTTGGCTGAGGTCTCAAAGGCTAAAATTCGCATATTCTCCACGTCCTTTCACGGTAATCAACCGGGTATCGTTGTCTTCTGGAACTTTTCGGATATCCACCACAACGGCATCCATCAAGGCCTCTTCCACGTTTTCACTCCACTCCACGGCGCAGACACCGCCTCGCTCTAGGTAGTCGTCCCAGCCGATGTCGAACAGGTCGTCGGCGCAGGTCAGGCGGTACATATCGAAGTGGAAGAGGGGCATATTCCCGCCCAAATACTCGTTGACGATGGTATAGGTAGGACTGGTGACTTGGGCAGTAATGCCCAATCCACGAGCCAAGCCTCGGGTAAAAGCGGTCTTCCCCGCTCCCAAATCGCCGTAATAAGCCACGATCATGCCCGGTTCCAATTTATGCGCCAGTCGTTCTCCCAGAGCTTCGCTTTCCTCCGGGCAGTTGGTTCTAAACTCCATAAGAGCCTCCATGATGATATTTTGTTTATTTTATCATAAAAATACAGATTATGCAAAACCTTTGTTTACATCTCACAGAAAAAATGATATGATAATCAATAGTTCTCCATGGAAGGAGGTACTTTATGAAAGGTACCTGGGGGCGTTTTCTCTACAACGCCCAAACATTTTTCAAAAAAGCCGACCTGCTGTTGCTTGGTCTCTGTATATTTGCCACCTTGTTCGGGATTTTGGTCATCTCCAGTACCACCGCCTATTTGGGTGCTTCTCGGTACGTTTTAATTCAGTCTGCCGCCTTGGTCATCGGTGTGTTTCTCTATATTTTGTTTTCCTTTTTGGACGTAGACATCATTGCCCAACGACGAGAACTGCTCCTGCTGTTCAACGTGGCCTTCATCTCCACCCTGTTTCTCTGGGGTGTGGCAGGTACCACCGGCAACCGAAGTTGGCTAGCCTTTACCTGGCTCCCCTTCAACATCCAACCTGCTGAAATCTGTAAGGTTCCCTACATCCTGATTTTGGCAAAGACCATCATCGCCCAGCAAAACAAGCTATCCTCTCCCCTATCTGTCACCAAGTTGGTGCTCATATTGGCTGTCCATGTAGGCGTCATTATGGCCTCCTCCTATGACGCTGGCGTGGCCCTCATTTTCGTGTTCATCTTCATCGTCATGGTCTATGTGGCAGGTGTCAAATGGCCCTGGTTTGTGGCGGGCGTCACAGCCGTTGTAGTGGCTACGCCATACGTCTGGACCAACTTCGTCCGGGATGACCAACAGCAACGGATTATGATGATTTTCGACCCCACCATCGACCCTGAGGGCATGGGCGTTCGTTGGCACACCATGCGAAGCCTGACCTCCCTCCAAGGCGGTGGGATGTTGGGGCAAGGGCTGTACAGCGGTACCCAAACCCAGGCCGGTGCCTTGACCTCTCAACACAATGACTTTATCTTCTCCGCCATCGGGGAGGAAATGGGTGTGGTGGGCTGTATCTTCGTGTTGGTTCTATTGACTGCCATCGTCTACCGTTGCATCTACATCGGCTACAAATCCGGAAATAAAATGAACTTGCTTATCTGCGCCGGCATCGCCGGCATGATGATTTTCCAAATCGCCGTCAACGTGGGTATGTGTATGGGGCTATTCCCAGTTATCGGTCTGACCCTGCCCTTTATCTCCTATGGCGGTAGTTCCATCGTCACCACCTTCGCCGCCATGGGCATCGTCTCCGGTGTCCGTATGCGCCCCGCCCCAGATACAGAGGCGCGTTACATCCACCCAAGCCATAATAGGAGTTAGGAGCGTGGAGTTAGGAGTTTCGCCTGCGGGCGGGTTCCCTTAATCCAGCTCCTAATTTCTAACCGCTCCGCGAACTCCTAACTCCTAAGTAAAAAAACCGCCCGAAAGGGCGGTTTTTTTACTTAATATGGTCATGATTGTTGATGTGTTCCATGCAGTAACAGTGGTAGCCATCACATTGGCTACAGTAGCGGAACTCTAGTTCTGGGTACTGGGTGTCGGTTTTCCCACAGACGGTACACTTGTGGCGATAGGGTGCCTCGCCAGAGGAATTGCGGTACTTGTTGGCCCAGTTTGGATTTCCTTGGTTTTTCGGGGCAGATTGCTTTTGGGAGCGACGGTAGTTCAGCATAAAACTGGGCAAAATCCCCTTGACCTCTGCGCCCATAAAAAGGAAATAGTTAGCCAATGCCATTACCACAAAAATTTTCACCGGCAGAGATGCAGTAAACATGGTGATAATCACCGGAATCAGGGTAAACCAGGCGAAATACTTCATCTTGATGGGGATGATGTAGAAGAGGAGCACCTTGTTCTCCGGCATCATGGTGGCAAAGGCCAGAATCAGAGACATATTTAAATAGCTGGCGCTAGCGTAGGAGATATTCAGCAATAAAGCCGCCACACCGGTTAAAATCACACCGGTAAAGTAGTACAAATTAAAGCGGAACGTGCCCCACTGGCTTTCCAGAATCCGTCCAATTTGGAAGTAGAAGAAGAGCATGATGGCAAAAAACAGAATGTTGGTGTCACCCGGAATGAAGATATAGGTGACAAATCGCCAGACCTGCCCCTGCAAAATGGCGCTGGGGATGAAGTAGAGGCTTTCAACCAGTTGCTCCGATGGGTCAATCTGAGAAAAGATGTAGACCATCACATTGCCCAAAATTACAAACAGCATCAAATTGGGGATGCCCTTGTTTTTGTTCCGATAGCAAAACCGCTCAAAATCACGGCGCAAGTTATTCAAAAAAATTCCTCCCTTTTCATATTACTATCTATTGTACCGAAAAAATGGAAATTTGTCCACTGTTAAAGTGTAAACAAAGTAAAAACATCTCAAACACAATTTTTTGTCGATTATTTGTTGACAAATGACCACGAAAAAGTAAAAACATCTCAAACACAATTTTTTGTCGATTATTTGTTGACAAATGACCACGAAATTGATATAATATATAAGAATTAAATAACACTTATCAAGAGTGATGGAGGGAACGACCCTATGAAGTCCAGCAACCTGCGTTTGTAAGGTGCTAAATTCGGCGAGTAAATCGATAGATGAGACAGTATTTCTAGTTGACGCACTCCGCCGAGGAGGGCGTTTTTGTTTTCTCCGCAGAAAGGACATTTATTATGGAAAAAAGAATTTTTACCTCTGAATCCGTTACCGAAGGTCATCCCGACAAAGTCTGCGACCAAATTTCCGACGGTGTTTTGGACGCCATTTTCACCAACGACCCCAACGCTCGGGTAGCCTGTGAGTGCGCCGTCACCACTGGCATGGTGCTGGTCATGGGCGAAATCTCCACCAACTGCTATGTGGATATCCCTGCCGTTGTCCGCAAAACCATTGAAAACATCGGCTACGACGAAAAGTGTGGCTTCGACTACAAAACCTGCGCCGTCCTCACCGCCATCGATGAGCAATCTGGCGACATCGCCATGGGCGTCAACAACTCCTACGACGATGCCTCTGAAATCGGTGCTGGTGACCAAGGCATGATGTTCGGCTACGCCTGCGATGAAACCCCAGAGCTGATGCCCGCCCCCATCTCCCTCGCCCATAAGCTGTCCCTGAAATTGACCGCTGTTCGCAAGTCTGGTGAACTGTCTTGGCTCCGTCCCGACGGCAAAAGCCAAGTTTCCGTGGAATACAACGAAGACGGCTCTGTTGCTCGCGTGGACGCTGTGGTTGTCTCCACCCAACACGATGCCGACATCGCCATTGAAGACCTTCGCACCCAAATCATCGAGCACGTGATCAAGCCCACCATCCCCGCTGAATGGATGGACGCTGACACCAAGTTCTTCGTCAACCCAACTGGTCGCTTTGTCATCGGTGGCCCTGTGGGCGACAGTGGCCTGACTGGTCGTAAAATCATCGTGGACACCTACGGTGGCTATGCCGCCCACGGCGGTGGCGCCTTC
>JAWXUJ010000081.1:0-6120 GCA_044432765.1 Eubacteriales bacterium
GACAGCTTACGGATTTCGCCCTGAGTTTTTTGGACGGCGGTGAAAGCCAGTAGATAGTCCTCTCGCTGTTTTTCGTTGCGGGCGAAGTCGTCTAAGTATTGCAGGTGGTTGGCTTCGTCGAAGAGCTGTTGGCTGTCGTGTTGACCGTGAATTTGAATCAGTTGCACACCCAGTTTTTTCAGGTTGGATACGGTGACAGGGCGACCGTTGACCCGGCAGACGTTCTTTCCATCCATATGGATTTCCCGCTGAACCAACAATTCTTCTGGCTCAAAAGGCGCAGAAAACTCCTCAAACCAGGACAATTCCGGAATATTTGTAAAGACAGCACTGACAAAAGCCTTATTGCATCCGGTGCGGATGACATCCCGATAGGCGCGCTCGCCCAGGATGGCGCTGATGGCATCGATGACGATGGATTTACCAGCACCGGTCTCACCGGTCAGCACGTTAAACCCGCCATCAAAGGAGATGTCGGCGCGCTCAATGACGGCTACATTTTCAATGTGGAGCAGGGATAGCATGGTTCATCACTCCAATAACTTTTTGATTTCAGAACAGAATCCAGCGGCGGAATTGTTGTCCCGCATCACTATCATCACCGTGTCATCCCCGGCTAGGCTCCCCAAAACCACGGACATATTCATGCCATCCACGGCAGCGGCAGCGGCGGAGGCCAGACCTGGCAGTGTTTTGATGACCACCATGTTCTGCGCGTAATCATAGTGTGTCACACATTCTCTGAAAATCGTGTTGAGTCTGGACGAAAAGGTGCTTGTTTTTTCCGCAACTGCCACACAGTAACGGTAGGTTCCCAGAGATGTCAGCTCTTTGACGATGCGCAGTTCCTTGATATCCCGGGAGATGGTGGCCTGGGTACTTTGGAAACCACTGTTTTGTAACAACTCCAGCAGCTGTTCTTGGGTTTCAATATTGCCACTGGAGATGATTTCCATTATTTTCGCTTGTCGTTGCGTTTTCATAGAAACCTCCTAGCGATTGTAGAATTTGTTGTTGATGATTTGGAAGAAGCTACTGCTCCGCAACCGCACCAGTTGGGTTTCCTGGCTGGACTTGCGGATGTGAACCGTATCTCCCAGGCTCAGACGGACTGCTCGCCCTCCATCTGCCGATAAAAACGCGTTTTTTCTGCCGGTTTTGCCAATTTTAATGACAATATCCCGCTCTTTTGCCGTGACAAATGCCCGCGCCTGAACCGTGTGAGCACAGATGGGAGTGACCACGATATTCCGGGCAGTTGGCTCCACCAAGGGGCCACCGGCGGACATGGAATAGGCGGTGGAACCAGTGGGTGTGCTGACCACAATACCATCGCCGGCAAAGTTGTAGGCCTCGACACCGTCGCAGAGGACGGACAGGTGGATGACGCGGGCGACGGCACCTTTTGTGACCACAACATCGTTGAGTGCCACGTCGGAAAAGATGATTTCGCCCTCATGTTCCACCTCGACGTCTAACATCATGCGCCGTTCGACGGTGTATTTTTTATCTGCCAACTGGGCCAAAAGTTTCAGCTCGCTGGCTTCCAATTCAGCCATAAAACCCATGGTGCCGATGTTGACACCTAGAACAGGTAGGTTGTTGATGGTAGCCGCTTTGGATGAGTGGAGGATGGTGCCATCCCCGCCGAAACAGACTAGCATATCGGCAGTTTTTAGCTCTGTTTGCAGGTCGTAGAACTTCCGATCTCTAGGTAGTTCAAAGTTCCGATCCACCCCAAATGGGAGACACATGCACGTTTCAATGCCTGCGTCATTGAGGATTTTTTCCGCTTGGGTGGCATATTTAAAGTTTCGATCTCGATAGGGATTGGGGGTCATTACGATTTTCATGGCAGTCATCCTTTCAGCGATTCGTGAGCCTGTGCCACCAGATGTGCCACGTCAACGGGGGTATCTTCTCCTGGCACCATGGACAGATGGCCGAGAAATTCGATGTTGCCCTCTGGTCCTTTTACAGGAGAATATGTGAGATTTTTGACAGAAAAGCCTAATTCATGGGCTAAATTCACAACATTTTCCACCACTTCACGGTGGGTTTCCGGGTCGCGGACGACACCTTTTTTACCCACTTTTTCCTTCCCTGCCTCAAACTGTGGTTTGATGAGGCAGAGGACTTGTCCGGTGGGTTTCAGTAGTTTTTGCACCGCGGGCAGGACGATTTTTAGAGAGATAAAGGACACGTCGATGACCGACAAGTCCAGCGGTTCCCCCAAATTCTCCGGGGTGACGTAGCGGATGTTGGTGCGTTCCATGGACACAACCCTGGGGTCTTGGCTAATGTTCCAGGCCAGTTGTCCGTAGCCTACGTCAATGGCGAAAACCTTTTTAGCCCCCTGCTGTAAGAGGCAGTCTGTGAAGCCGCCGGTGGACGCGCCGGAGTCGCTGCAGACGTAGCCCGTCGGGTCCACACCGAAAAATTTCAGTGCTTTTTCCAGTTTCAAACCGCCTCGGCTGACGTAGGGACAGGTTGCCCCTCGGACTTCGATGGGCAACGCTACATCATAGGACATTCCCGCCTTATCGGCCTTTTGACCGTTGACATAGACTTTGCCAGACATGATGATAGCCTGTGCTTTTGACCTGGTTTCTGCAAAACCTTGGCTGACCAGAAGGACGTCCAAACGTTCTTTATGTTTCAATGTGGAGCACCTCCTTGATTTTTTTGACCAGACCTTCCCCATCCATATGGTTTTCTCGGAGAAGACTGGGGTTGTCGCCGTGAGTGACGGTGGTGCCTAAACTGTGGGAATTCATAGTGCCGTGAAGACCATCTGTCGCAAGCCTGCTGAAGATTTCATGAGCCAAACAGCAGGATTGGCTGACCTCTTCCACCATATAGATGGCCTTGGTTTTCCCAAAGGACTGGGCGATTGTGCCGTAGTCGTAAGGTTGGATGGAATTTAGCTTGCATATTTCCAGGGAAATGCCTTCCTGTTCCAACAAATCTGCAGCATCCAGTACGGCGTTGACCATGGTGCCGTAGGTGACCACGGTGATTTGCGTTCCTTCACGGATGCGGGTGTTTTGGGCGATTTCGGTGAATCTGCCATCGCTCCCCTTAGGGTATCGAATGGCAACAGGACATTGTAACGTTAGGGTTGCGTGACGAAGCACAGACTTCAGTTCAGCGCCGTTGGCGGGGCAGTAGATTTCCATGTGGGGGATGTGTCGCAGATAGCCCACGTCGTAAATGCCATGATGGGTTTCTCCATCCTCGCCAACCAAGCCAGCTCTGTCCACGGCGAAGACCACGTGAAGTCCCAAAAGTCCAACATCGTGGTGGAGCATATCGTAGGCTCGTTGTAAAAAGGTGGAATACAGGGCAACCACGGGAATCAACCCTTGCTTCGCCATGCCTGCTGCCATAGTGACTGCATGACCCTCAGCGATGCCGACGTCAAAGGTGCGGGTTGGGAACTGTTTTGCAAACCCATCCAGGCCGGTACCTGGAAGCATAGCGGCAGAAATGGCGACCACTTCCGGACGTTCTTCTGCCAATTCTGCCATGGTTTCGCCAAAAATATTGGAGAAAGTTGGTGCTTTGAACTGGGTGGAAATCCCTGCCTGGGCATCAAATTTGCCTACACCATGGTACTGGTGGGGGTTGTCCTCTGCCGGCTTATAGCCACTGCCCTTTTTGGTGATTACGTGCATCAAGACGGGACATTTTAACTCTTTGGCGTGTTGGAGCAGTTCGGTCAGGCGACCGATGTCGGTGCCGTCCACTGGACCGATATAGGAAAAGCCCATCTCTTCAAAGAAGGTGATGCCCACCAGATGGCGTTTTAGGAAGTTTTTGAATCGACTGGATATCTTGTAGATTGCCATGTGCCCTTCAGATTGGGAAGCAAAATTGCGGAAAGAACGTTTGATACCAAAGTAGCCTGGCTTGGTGCGAATTAGCTTCAAATGTTTTGAAATACCACCCACATTGGGGCTAATGGACATTCCGTTGTCATTTAAAATTACGATAAGCGGTTCACCACTGGCGCCAGCGTTGTTGAATCCCTCGTAAGCCAGTCCGCCGGTCATGGCACCATCACCAATCAGAGCGATGACGCTGTAATCCTCTTTTTTCAGCGTTCTGGCGCGGGCCATGCCCAGGGCTACAGAAACGGAGTTGGAGGCATGACCAGCCACGAAGGCATCGTGGACACTCTCCGAAGGTTTGGGAAAGCCGGCAATGCCACCGTAGGTGCGAAGGGTATGAAATTTATCTCTGCGACCCGTTAAAATTTTATGGACGTAGGCCTGGTGGCCTACGTCGAACACAAGTCGATCTTTGGATGTATCGAACACTTTATGGAGGGCTAAAGTCAGCTCAACCACACCCAAGTTGGAAGCCAAATGCCCACCAGTTTGGGAGATATGTTCCACCAAAAACTGGCGAATTTCCTCTTTGAGTAGGTTCAACTCGGCAGGGGTTTTGGCGAGCAGTTGTTCTCTATCTGTAATTTGGTCTAATATATTCAATGTTACACAGCCGTTTCTTTAGAATGCTATCTTTTTCGTGGGTTTTTCAACCATTTTAGAACGTATTTTATGCGATATATCACCTTTGCCGCAAAGTGGACAATGGGGGTGCTGACGTTTATGGCAAAAGTTTTACCCACAGCCTTACCTCCGACGGTCAGTCCAGAAACCACGGCGGACATGAGCAATTTAACGATGGATGCAGTGGTCGGTGTAAAATCCATGACCACGGTGGCGGCAATAACCGCCGAGGCAGAGCCAGAGATGATGCCACAGATATCCCCTACCACGTCGTTGCAAAAGGATGAGACGCGGCTGGCATTGCGAATCATTTTGATGGCTTCCTTGGCTTCGGGGATGTTCCGAGCTGCCATGGAGTGGAAAGGTTTTTCATCGGCAGTGGTGACAGCCACGCCAATCAAATCAAAGCAGATACCGATGACCACGATGGCAAGTAGAATCAAAAAAGCAATGGCAATATTCACCGTGTTCAGCAGTTCGGTGGACAGGAAAGAAAAGACGGCAGAAATGGCGATAGTTGTACCGAAAATGGTTCCAATCCACTTCATATCCACTTTTTTAAGGTCTTTTTGTTGCTTTTTTTCTTTGGGTTTATCAGGTTCTTTCAAGAGAGCCTCCAGAAAATTTTATTTTGTAGCGGCAGCAAATAAAGTAAATCTTACGGCTTAGGTCGGGTTGTGTTTCACCGTGGTCAACCGTTCGTTACCAAAAGGCGGTTTCCCTTTCATGACCACGCAGAGGTGTCGCCAGCATCTGTACCCGATTGCCACTTAGCGCGCACTGTAATCCCTTATTTGCCCAGTTACGACAGTCTAGGTGTTTTCCACGACAGTTCAAATCGGTTCTTATCCTCTTTTGCAGGTGTCGTTTCAAGGGGCAATATCTCAAGTTGCTTGGCCAAGCCACAAGAGGGTAAGTCCCCTGTCCCCGAGCATCCACGCAAGGCAGGCTACACTACACACAGCGCCAGAGCACCGCAATGCAGGTTCTATCCTGAGTCGTAGGCGGTACGAAATTTGTGCGTCCGTCCACAAGAACAGGTCTCCACGGTAAGCGGGTCGGATGCTCCATGCCATTGGGGCGCGCCCGATTACCTTAACCCCCAGCACCCACCCTAAACTGGGCGTAAAAAGCAAGCACCAGGGACTTCATCGATGTGCCATTAAAGGATTTTTAGGCCCTTCTTAGGAACCGACAGCGCTGACTAGAATACTGCGCCGCTGTCAGTTATTTTATCACATTATACAAGAATATACAAGAGAATATTCATGGATATTTTGTAAAAACTCTATCAATATCCATTTTTCTCTTTTATGCACTATGGATAAACAAAAGCCGCAGAGCCAAAAGGCTCTGCGGCTTGCACACTTAAAATTATTTACTTGAAGGAGTTGGCAGGAAAGGAATGATGGAGCCAGCCAATGCGGAGATAGGCAGAGTCTGCAGAATAATTTTACCTGGGCCAGTGACCACAGTGTTGAACAGGCCTTCGCCGCCCAACAGAGCGTTCTTCACGCCGCCAACAGCTTGGATGTCCATGGTGCAGGTTTCTTCCATACAAGCCAGATAGCCAGTGTCCACAATCATGGATTCGCCAGCAGCC
>JAWXUJ010000082.1:0-6024 GCA_044432765.1 Eubacteriales bacterium
CCCAGTAGCGAGGGCGATTCATGAATCGCCCCTACATTCCCAACCCCTCCGCAAATTCCTAACTCCTAACTCACCGTGTTTTCCACCAAAATCCCCACTTCTCCGTAGCCTTCAAAGTAGGCATCCAAAACTGGGATGATGGCATTTGCCAGATTACCGCCTTGGGCGGCGTTTTCCACATAGACGGCCACGGCGATTTTTGGGTCCTCCACCGGTGCATAGGCGATGAGGGAGCCGTGGTCACTGCCCACACTGCCGTGTTGCGCCGTGCCGGTTTTGGCGGCGACGGACACAGGATAGTCCTGGAACAAGGTAGCCGTACCGCCGGTTTGGGTGGCGGACAGCATTCCTTCTTGGACAGCCGCCATGGCGTCGTCGGAGAAAGATGTGCCGTTGAGCAGCTCCGATTCCTGGTCATAAATCAACTGGGTGTAATCGCTGGAAACGACTTCTTTCAAGAAGGTGGCCTCGTAGCGCACCCCCTGGTTTGCCAAAGCCGCGGTGTAAACCGCCATTTGCAGTGGTGTGAACCGGTTTTCCGACTGACCGATGGCGGCGGCTAAGGTATCCGCGTCGTACCAGCTCTGGTCGGAGGTGCCGGCGTACAATTTGGCTTTTGTCTCCGCGTTGGCGCGGTAGCCCATTTCTTCGGGCAGTTCCACCCCGGTGGCCTCGCCCAAGCCCAGGGCTTCTGCCACGGAGTCCATGGCATCGATGCCGATGTTCCGCCCCACTTCGTAGAAGTAGTAGTTGCAGGAAACCGCCAAGGCTTGCATCATGTTGATGACCCCATGGGTGGTGCCGGTGTTGGTGTAGATGAGGCACTGTGGCTGATAGTCGTCGTAAAAGGTGTACACACCTTTGTCCTCGATTTCGTAGTGCCGTCCAATGCCCCCAATGTCGATGGCGGCGATGGATGTGACCATTTTGTAGATGGAACCAGGGGCATAGGCCGCCTGAAGTGCCCGGTTGTAAAGGGGCGAATCCGGGTCGGAACTCAGCTCCGTGAAATTGGAGGAATAGGTGGTGATGTCGTACGTGGGATAGCTGGCGCAGGCCAAAACCTCGTAGGACTCCACATCGATGGCAACCATTGCGCCAACTCTGGCATCGGAGCCGTCACCGTCATCGTTGAGGCCGTTTTCCTGAAGGTCTAAAATCACCGCTTCCAAAGCATCCTCGGCGGCGATTTGCATATCCAAATCGATGGTCAGCATGACATTGGAACCAGCCACTGGCTCCGTGGCGTAGCGCTGGCTCAAAATATCCCCATCCTGGGAAACGGTGATGGTCTGCACCCCGTCCACCCCATGGAGGTACTCTTCAAAGGCCTTTTCCACCCCTTCTTTGCCCACCTTGGCGTTCATGGGGTATTCCAAATCCTTGTATGTCCCTGTATATTCATCCGGGCTCATGGCGGCAACCCGCCCCAAAATATGGGCGGCGGCATCGGTGTTGTACTGACGGACGGACACGGTGTCCACCATCAGCGCCGGGATGTTCAGCTCCTTAAAATCCGCCAAAACCCCAGCATCCACATCCTCCAGCAAAATGTACTGCTCCAGGGAGGTGTAGCTCCGCAGAGACAGCTCATACCGAAGCCCCGCAACAGCCCGAATGTCGGCCTCGTCCCAGGTTTCGGGGATGTTGTAGATGGAAATTAAATTTTTCATCAAAATCGGGGCGCTGACGTCCCAGTCCCAACCCCGGGCATCGAGAAAGGTTTGAAAATAGCTCTGATAATTGGAGGACTGTTCGTCCAAATTATAGTCGTAGGGTTTGCCGTCTGTGATGGGCAGGTGATCGGTGTACTCCAGTCCCAGTTGCCGGCAGAGCTGAACGATTTCCAACAAACTCTCGTTGGGGTTTTCGCTGTTATACAGCACATAATCCGACAATTCCACATTAAAACTAGCCCGATTGGAGACCAAAACGTTGCCGTTTCGATCCAAAATACTCCCCCGCGCCGCGGTGACGGTGGAGTAATAGGTGAGGGAGGTGGACAGGTCGGCAGTACCGCTCTGCTCAGCCTCCTGCCACAGCCGGAACAGCTGTCCCACGAAGAGGGCCATCAAAACCCCCACAACCAAAACGGTCATGGTCACTCGAAATGTCAACTTTTTTTCCAATGTCCCACCAGCCTTTCCACCCCTTTGGTGATCGCCCAAAACAGAGGCGCAAAGAGGCTCGAAATCACAATTTGACGGAGCACCAGTTGCCAAAAATGGTCGGGCAACTGCTCGTTCATGTACAATTTTTGGAGGACGATGCCCCCTTCACAAAGGGCGACCGCCAAGGCACCAAGAAGCAACACCGCGCCCATGCCCCGGGTCAAATAATGGGTGCAAAACCACCCAGCAAGCAGGGCGCCAATGGGCAAAAACAGGGTGAACGCCGCCCCACTAGACTGCCCCAAACAAGCCCAAAAAATCCCCACCGCCAGGCCAAAAATCCCGCTGCTCTCGTGGTCACTCTGACAGCTGACGGCGGCAACCGCCACCGGCAAAATAGAAAACGTGGTCCCCCAAAGGGTCACATTTCCCAAAACAACCTTCTGGACAACGGCAACCAAAAGCAAGAAAACGCTGTATAAAATCCAGCGAAATAACCCAATATAATGGACTTTCATACCCATCCTCCTAACTTTTTAAACATATCCTCCATGGGAATTCCCAACAATCTAGCTGACATAATCGGTGATGATAAACACCTGTTCCAACCCGTCAAAATCCACGCCTGGCTCCAAAACGGCATACTTTCCGATGCCACTCTGATCCATGCCACCGTCGATGATAGAGCCCAAGGTCAACCCTTTGGGATAGAGCATGGAACCGGCAGTGACCACCAAATCTGTGTTTTTCAGCACGGCCTCCGTGGGCAAATAATTCATCAGCAGGGAGCCGTCATAGGAATAGGAACCCTGGACAACGCCAGTATAACCGGACGACGTGATGGTGGCGCTGATTTCCAAAGAGGGGTCGAGAATGGTGGTGATTTCCGACCAGTTCAGGCCGATTGCCGTGACCACCCCCACCACCTGCCCGCTGTGGGAAATGGCGCACATCCCCAGGGCGATGCCGTCGCTCTCCCCCTTTGCGATGGTGCAAGAGGGCTTCCAGTTGGAGCTGTCCCAACCGGTGACGTAGGCCGAAACCAGGCTATAATCGGGGTGGGTTTCCACCAAGCCCAGCAAGGTGGTCAACCGATCATTTTCCCGCTGAATGGCCTGTGCCTCCCCAACATCGGTCTCCATGGATGCAATTTTTTCCTTCAAAGCGTCATTTTCCGCCTGCAAAGCCTCAAATTTAAACAAATAATCGTAAATTAGCTCCGCCTTCCGTGTCAAAGCGGCAGCGCCGGACTCCACCGGAGTCATCGCCGTGGCGACCACCCGTTGGAAGATGGTGCCCTCTGGCACCAGCATGGCGGCAACGCCGGCAGCCACAGCGACCAAAACCGCCACAACCAACACAACCCGCACCCGATTGGTAAAAAAGTTTTTCACAGCGCCACCTTAACTTTCTTGAAAAATCGCCACGCCATGAGCCCGCAAACGTTGGGACAAGGCGCAGATGGGCAAGCCCATCACATTATAATAGTCCCCCTGGATGCCCGCCACAAACGCGCCACCCAAGCCCTGAATCCCATAGCTCCCGGCCTTGTCCAAAGGTTCGCCAGAAGCCACATAACACGCAATTTCATGGGGTAAAACCTGTCTAAAAGTTACGGAAGTTGTTTCCACAAAGGTGTCAAACTGTCCGTCTTTCCCCAGGGTAACGGCGGTCATCACCTGATGCTCACGCCCAGAAAGGGCCGTCAACATGGACACAGCATCCTCTGAACTTTTCGGTTTTCCAAGAACTTTTTCATCCAAAACCACAATGGTATCCGCAGTGATAATCAAAGCATCTTCCGGAGAAATCCTCCCAATTTCCAAGGCTTTTTCCTTGGAAATACGAGCAACCTCAACTTTTGGCGCAATCGCACCATCCATAGTTTCGTCAATATCTGCAACTTTTATATCAAATTCCAACCCCAACCGCGCCAACAGCTCCCGCCGTCGGGGGGATTGGGACCCTAAAATCAATTTCATCTCAAATTCTCCTCACTTCTACGTCACGCCCCGGAAATAAAGCCCCCGGGTGCAGACATTGCCATCCAATTCCCCGCCCTTGTCGTAGGCGTTCAACACAATGTCCACCTGCTGTGGACTTTCATCGGAAAATGCCAACCGGAGTGCCCACAATCCCATGGATTTCAGGCCATCCAGGTCGTCAAGCAACCATAATTTCTTACCGTTGTACACAACCGTCCGACAGGAATCACCGTCCCGCAGCAAAGGGAACCTCTCCCCTTTTCTGTCCACCAATTCCACCGAATTATGACAGTTGCATTTCCCATTTTTCCAACTTATAAGACAGTTTTCCGTGATCATCATGGGCAACCGCCCATAGACCAAAACCTCCGTTGGCAATGGCTTCACCAGATCGCGAATCTGCGCCAAAAGCAACTCAAACGAGGCGGTCACAGAGGCAAAACCCATGTCTTTCAAAGCAAATCCACTGGCAGAATTGAAGTAATTCAGGCCAAAATCACCGTGGACGGTGAACCCCTTCCCCAATTCCAAATGTCCAATGTTGCCCCCCAAAAGATGGGTGATGCCCTTTTTTGCCACAGTCTCCAACTGACGGACAATTTTCTCCCGATCCCGACTCAAAATCACCCGAGGCAAAATAGCGGCAAAGTTTCCCATAGCCGAAAAGTTATCCACAGGCGCTTCACATAATATGTGCAAAGGCACGTAGATCCGCGCCGGCTTCCGCGCCAACAACCCCTCTGTAACCTGGTTCCATCGTGTGACGGAAACCGTCAATTCCGGCTTCACATTGTAAATAAAATCCGTTGAATACTCCGGTTTTTCCCCAAAATATCCCAGTTTAACCCTAGTTTTTTCCTCTGTAAATCGTTCTAAGCCCAACCGCCGCAAGCCATTTAATCCGCTGGCTGGCACCATCAATCCCGCCTCTAAGTCAACCAACATAGAGTTGACATAAAACGGTGTACCACCCAATTTGGAGAGACGTTTTTCAACATCCTCTGTGGACAAATCACGGTTCCGCGCCACCTCCGGCACATCCCCAGTGACAGTCACAGACAGATTTTGTCCGTCTCTGACGGACATTTTCATAGGCTGATTCTGCCGAATTTCCACTGCAAAATCCAACCCCAAACAGGGTCGCTCCCCCGTAGAATAAGTCGCCCGCGCCTTGGCAAGCACCCCTTCATCGGTGGATTCACCCTGGCGAGTGCCAAACATTTCTTTGCCCAATTTATAATCATAATACCCGGAAGTAAAGCCTTCTCTGGAAAAAATCTTATCCAAAAGTTTCAAATCTTCCCCAGTGACCACTTCCCCATCCAGGGCCTTTCGATAGATGGAAGTGACCACCGCCACGTATTCCGGACGCTTCATCCGCCCCTCAATCTTCAAAGAGGCCACACCCATGGCCTGAAGCGCCGAAAGTTGCCCCAAAAGGCAGCTATCCTTCAAACTCATGGGGAAATCCTGTGCAAATTTTCCGTACCCATAGGGCAATCGACAAGGCTGTGCGCACTGCCCCCGGTTGCCAGACCGGCGACCCACCAAAGCAGAAAAATAGCACTGGCCAGAGTGGCACATACACAGTGCGCCGTGTCCAAACACCTCAATTTCAATAGGCGACTTGGCACAAATTTCCAAATAATCTTCCTTAGAAAGTTCCCGCGCCAAAACCACCCGGCTACAGCCCAAATCGGCAGCTTTCTGCGCCCCTTCCAAATTGTGAACGCTCATTTGTGTGCTACCATGGCAGTCCACCCCGGGTGCAATCTGGCGACACATTGCCAAAACCCCCCAATCCTGCACAATAAACGCATCCACCCCGGCCTTCACTGCAGCGGAAATAGTGTCCGCAACCTGTGGACATTGCCGGTCAGTGACCAACGTATTCAAGGTCAAATGAAGCTGAACCCCCCGCAAATGGC
>JAWXUJ010000083.1:0-5995 GCA_044432765.1 Eubacteriales bacterium
GACACCAATGCAATGCCACCAGTGACCAAGGACAGCAGGGACACCAATGCGCCAGAACCGTTGCAAATTGGGGAGGAGATGGACAGTTCAATGTACCGCAGACCAACGTAGCCCAAAGCCATGGAACCGATGTACAATAGGGAGACAGGCAGGTATGTCCAGATGACTGCCATGTTGATTTCCACACCGCTGATGAACACTTCGTAGGCGGCATGAAGACCCATGACCAGGCCGACAGCCATAATCATTTTCAGGTGGGCGTACTTGTCACGGTTGTCGCGACAACCGATTTTGGAAAACAGGTCAGAACCAGACCAGCAAACCATTGCGATGATAGAATAGATAAACCACATAATTAAATTTTCTCCTAGATTTAAGGTATTGCGTTTTAGTGAATGGTGAATGATGAAAAATGAATGTGTCCCTATGGGACATATTTAAAATCATGGCGAAGCCATACCTCCATTCTTCACTCTTCACTAAGACAAGGACACCAACCCTTGTTCGTAGAGTTTTTGCAAAGACATTAAGATACCAGTCTTTGCGTGGTGCCAGGTGATGCCCCCTTGGAAGAAGACAGCGTAGGGCTCCCGCATGGGGCCATCGGCGGACAGTTCGATGGATGAACCTTGGATAAATGCACCAGCTGCCATGACCACTTTGCTGTCGTAGCCGGGCATATCCCAGGGCAGAGGGGTGACGTAGCTGTCCACTGGCGCGGCGGATTGGATGCCCAAGCAGAAGGCCAACATCTTCTCTTCGGTGCCAAACTCCACAGCCTGTATGATGTCATGGCGGCTTTCGGTGCTGTTGGGTACCACTTTAAAGCCCAACTTCTCATAGATGTTTGCGGCGAAAATAGCACCTTTTAGTGCTCCGGACACCACAGTGGGTGCCAGGAAGAAGCCTTGGTAGAAGGCGGGCATGACACCAAAGTTTGCCCCGACCTCCTGTCCCAGTCCAGGGGCGCTGAGCCGGTAAGCGCACCGTTGCACGCAGTGCTCCGTACCGCAGATATACCCTCCGGAAGGTGCCAATCCACCGCCTGGATTTTTAATGAGAGAACCGACGATCATGTCCGCTCCAACGTCCGATGGTTCGGACATCTCCACAAACTCGCCGTAGCAGTTGTCCACCATGCAGAGAATATCAGGCTTGATTTTTTTGCAAAATGCAATCAGCTCCCCGATTTTTTTCACAGACAAGGTGGGGCGGGTGGCATAGCCTTTGGAGCGTTGGATGGTGACCATTTTGGTCTTCTCATGGATGGCCTTGGCGATGCCGTCGTAGTCGAAGGAGCCGTCTTCCAACAAGTCCACCTGGCTGTAAGTCACGCCGTACTCCGCCAAAGAGCAGGTGGAGGGACGAATGCCAATGACCTCTTCTAATGTGTCGTAGGGACGACCCACAGGAGACAACAACTCGTCGCCGGGAAGGAGATTGGCGGACAGTGCCACAGTCAGAGCATGGGTGCCACAGGTAATCTGTGGACGCACCAAAGCGGCCTCCGTGTGGAAACAGGAGGCATAGACCTTTTCCAGAATGGTTCTGCCCATGTCGTCGTAGCCGTAGCCGGTGGAGGCGGCGAAACAGGGGGCAGATACCCGATTTTTCTGCATGGCGTGGAGGACTTTTGCCTGGTTGTGCTCGGCAACTGTGTCCACCTCTGCAAAGCGCTGGGTCAAAGATTGGAGAATTTCCTCACCGAAGTGATACACTTCTTTGGAAATCCCCATTTTTTCATACATAGCTTCTAAACTCACGTCTATACTTCCTTTTCCTTAGGATGACCCAGAATTTTTGTGGCAACGTCGTCCAAAACCTGTGGTTTGGTCACCACCAGGCCGTGTTCTCCATCACCTAAAATCAACAGGGTGTCTCCCGGTTTGATATTGAAAAATGTCCGCGCTTCTTTTGGAATGACAATCTGCCCCTTCTCCCCCACTTTGGCTGTGCCAAATATCTGATGGGTTTTGGGCATTCCCAAAAGGTGTTTGCCTGCTGGCATAGGGCACCTTCTTTCCTACTTTTCATACTTGTATAACTTACAGGAAAAATTTCCATTTGTCAAGGTTTTTTTCACAGCTCCGCCTTTGTAGGAGGGCAACGCTCATTATAATATTGCATCACACGGTGTGCCATCGACTCCTGAGGTAGACATAATCCCCAATTTTTGTGAGTTCCCACAAAATGTATTTTAACCATTGCAAATCGACGTAAAATGTGATAGAATGAGCAAGTCGTTTTCTCTCCCAAGCACTATATCTTGTGTTTGGGATTTTTTTACGACATAGATATTGACTTTTATACATAAGTGTTGTACTATTGTATCCATAGAAACAAACGACAGGAGAACTGCCATGAAAATCATCAAAAGAAACGGCACCGAAGTGGTGTTTGACATCATTAAAATCATCAACGCCATCACCAAAGCCAACAACGAAATCAGCGAGCCCCTCCGCATGACCCCCATGCAAATCCAACGGATTGCAGCCAGCGTCGAGCTGTCCTGCAGCCAACTAGGTCGCTCCCCCGGGGTGGAAGAAATCCAAGATTTGGTGGAAAAGCAAATCATGGCACACGGCGCTTTTGAGTGCGCCAAAGAGTATATCACCTATCGTTATACCCGCACCCTAGTGCGGAAATCCAACACCACTGACGAACAAATCCTGACTCTCATCGAGTGCAACAACGAAGAGGTCAAGCAGGAAAACTCCAACAAAAACCCCACTGTCAACTCCGTTCAGCGGGACTATATGGCTGGGGAAGTCAGCAAGGACATCACTCGCCGGATTCTCCTTCCCCGTGAGGTGGTCGACGCCCACGAAAACGGCATTCTCCACTTCCACGACACCGACTACTTCGCACAGCATATGCACAACTGCGACTTGGTCAACTTGGAGGATATGCTCCAAAACGGCACCGTCATCTCTGGCACCTTGATTGAAAAACCCCACAGTTTCTCCACCGCCTGCAACATCGCCACCCAAATCATCGCACAAGTGGCCTCCAACCAATACGGCGGGCAGTCCATCTCTCTGGCCCACCTGGCACCCTTCGTCCAAATCAGCCGGGAGAAACTGCGCAAAGTCATCGCCGAAGAGTTGACCCAACTGGGCATCACCCAACTTCCCGCCAACTTCGACGAGATGGTGGAAAAACGGCTCCGGGATGAGATCAAAAAAGGTGTCCAGACCATCCAATACCAAGTGGTCACCCTGCTGACCACCAACGGACAAGCCCCCTTCGTCACCGTGTTTATGTACCTGAACGAGGCCAAAACCGAGCAGGAAAAAGCCGATCTTGCCGTCATCATCGAAGAAGTCCTGAAACAGCGGTACCAAGGTGTGAAAAACGAAGCTGGTGTCTGGGTCACCCCCGCCTTCCCCAAACTGATTTACGTCTTGGAAGAGGACAACATCCACTCCGATTCCAAATACTACTACCTGACCAAACTGTCCGCCAAGTGCACCGCCAAGCGTCTGGTCCCCGACTACATCTCCGAAAAGAAGATGAAAGAGGTCAAAGAGGGCAACTGCTTCCCAGTCATGGGTTGCCGCTCCAATCTCAGCCCTTGGAAAAACGAAAAAGGCGAGTACCAATTCTACGGTCGCTTCAACCAAGGTGTGGTCACCTTGAACCTGCCTGACATCGCCCTGTCCTCCGGCGGGGATATGACCAAGTTCTGGAAGATTTTTGATGAACGTCTGGAACTGTGCTACACCGCCCTCATGTGCCGACATACACGCCTCAAAGGCACCCTTTCCGATGCCGCACCCATTTTGTGGCAGTACGGTGCCTGCGCCAGATTACCAAAAGGCGCGCCCATTGACGACCTGCTCATGGGTGGCTACTCCACCATTTCTCTGGGCTACGCCGGTCTCTATGAATGTATCAAGTACATGACTGGCAAGTCCCACACAGACCCTTCTGCCACCCCATTTGCCATCTCCGTCATGGAGTACATGAACAAGGCCTGCAACAAATGGAAGGCCGACACCGGCATCGGATTCGGCATCTACGGCACTCCATTGGAGTCCACCACCTATAAGTTTGCCAAGTGTTTGCAAAAGCGGTTTGGCAACGTGGCAGGTGTCACCGACCTACCTTATATCACCAACAGCTACCACGTCCACGTCTCCGAAGAGATTGACGCTTTTGAAAAACTGGAATTTGAAGCCAAGTTCCAACACCTGTCCTCCGGCGGTGCCATCAGCTATGTGGAAGTCCCCAATATGCAACAAAACCTGGACGCTGTCATGGAAATTATGAAGTTTATCTACAATAACATCATGTATGCAGAGCTGAACACCAAGTCGGACTACTGCCAAGAATGCGGTTTCGACGGTGAAATTCTCATCGAAGAGGATGAGGATCACAAACTGGGCTGGATCTGCCCCAACTGTGGCAACCGTGACCAAACCAAGCTGAACGTGGCACGACGTACCTGTGGCTACATCGGCACCCAATTCTGGAACCAAGGCCGTACCCAAGAAATCCGCGACCGGGTATTGCACTTGTAACGACCGTACTGCGGACGAGCGCGGCTCCACCCTACATCACACCGCATAAAACGCCTCCGAAAAGCATAGTCTGTACAAATGCAAAGGAGGCGATGACATGGGTATGCCCCAGATTCCGGAGGGTGTTCACCGCCCGAACCACCACCAGTTGATCATGGATATGTTGGAGGCCGTGGCCTTAGAGGAGATGGCAACCGCCCACCTGCTCAACGCCCAGGGGGAGAAAATGCAGGCCATCGTCCACCAATTCAACCACTGTAAAATCGACCAGCAGGCCATGGAAAATGGCTGTATGGCGGTGCAGAATATGCTGAACACCTTGATTATGAACCAATGGCTCCTGTTCAATAAAATGAATATGGCCATCCAATTCCAAACCACCTGCGACCCGCTCCCAGACCCCTATGAAATCTGCAAACAACGGGAGTAACACCCCATCGTAGGGAGCGACGGAACCATTGACGACACCCATGCTCCTACGTCATTCACGCATCACGAAAAAAAGCACCCCATGTGGGGTGCTTTTTTTAATCCGATATCTGGTCAAATTGCAAATGTTGTTCCTCACACTGAATTTGCGCATCCTTCAAAATTTCTGCTGTATTTCCAAAATTTTGCTGTTCCAGTTGGGTCAATGCGTCTGTAATTTGATTGAACAAATAGAAATATAGTGATTGATAATCCATTTTAATTTCCTCTAACTTCATCTTTAGAAGTATATTACCATAGTTTTGCACTATAATCAAGTAATAATTTCATCTTTAGAAGGAAGTTGGTGGGCGATGAAAATATATTGGACAGGCACATCTAAAAATTTAGTGGGTTCCAAAGTGCGTGAAATCCGCAAATCCAAAGGATGGACCCAGAAATATGTAGCAACAAAGTTGCAATTACAGGGCATTGACTGCTCCGATTTGACCGTGCTTCGCATGGAAAATGGCTCCCGCTTTATCGCCGATTATGAGGTAAAATCCCTTGCTGAAGTGTTGGGCATTTCCATCTCAGAATTGTTTGAATAGCCACATCATTCACATTTCACTAAAAAAGCACCCCATGTGGGGTGCTTTTTTCTGTATCATCGGCTTTTTCTGCCGTTATTGTTTGGATTTCTACTGGTTTTGTGCTTTTTCATTGGGATGACTTTGCCGTCTTTATCCCGACGGATACCGCCACGGCGCAGTTCTTTTGGCAGAACGTCCACCCGCTCGATGGTGGTTTTTTTCTTGCCACTGCGACTGGTTTTTTCCGCCGGTTTGGCAGTTTTTGGACGGCGGTTGCCGTACTGACTGCCCTTGGGGCGAATGAGACAGCCTTTTTCAAAGCCGATCAAATCCTCACGCTTGGCTAAAGCCAAGGCCTCGTGAACCAACGCGTAGTTCTTCGGGTTGCGGTACTGAATCAGCGCCCGTTGCATGGCCTTTTCGTGGGGGTTGGTGGGGACGTAGACAGGCTTCATGGTGCGGGGGTCGAGA
>JAWXUJ010000084.1:0-5993 GCA_044432765.1 Eubacteriales bacterium
GGGGCACTGCCGTCAATGTCCAAGAGATGGTCTTCGGCAACATGGGCGAAACCTCCGGCACTGGCGTGGCCTTCACCCGGAACCCATCCACCGGCGAAAACAAGCTCTACGGCGAATTCTTGATGAACGCCCAGGGCGAAGACGTGGTTGCCGGTGTCCGCACACCAAACCCCATCGCACAACTGGAAGAAACCATGCCAGACGTGTACCACCAATTTGTGGAGATCTGCAATAAGCTGGAATACCACTACCGTGATATGCAGGACATGGAATTCACCATCGAAAACAAAAAACTGTTTATGCTCCAAACCAGAAACGGCAAGCGCACCGCCGCCGCCGCACTGAAAATCGCCTGCGATTTGGTAGACGAAGGCATGATTTCCGAAGAAGAAGCAGTGCTGATGATTGACCCCAAAAACCTGGACGCCCTCCTTCACCCCCAATTCGACACCGAAGCTCTTGCTGCCGCTACTCCAATCGGCCAAGGCCTGGCAGCCTCCCCTGGCGCCGCCTGTGGTAAAATTGTCTTCACCGCCGAAGATGCCACCGAGCAAGGCAAAGAGGGCGAACAAGTCGTCCTGGTCCGTCTGGAAACCTCTCCAGAGGACATCGAAGGCATGCACTACTCCCAAGGTATCCTGACTGTCCGCGGTGGCATGACCTCCCACGCAGCCGTTGTTGCTCGTGGCATGGGCACCTGCTGTGTCTCCGGTTGTGGCGCCATCAAAATGAACGAAGCCGCCAAGAATTTCGAGCTGGCTGGTGTCACTTATAAAGAAGGTGATTGGATTTCCATTGACGGCTCCACCGGCAACATCTACGGTGAAAAAGTTGCCACCATGGAAGCCTCCATCTCCGGCGAATTCGGTCGTCTCATGGCTTGGGCTGACAAGTTCCGCTCCCTGAACATCCGTACAAACGCTGACACCCCTGTGGATGCCCGCCAAGCTATGATCTTCGGCGCAGAAGGCATCGGCCTGTGCCGTACAGAGCATATGTTCTTTGAAGTAGACCGCATTGCCGCCATCCGGGAAATGATTGTCTCCGAAACCGTGGAACAACGGGAAAAAGCCCTGAACAAGCTGGAACCCATCCAACAGGGTGACTTCGAAGGCATCTACGAGGCCATGCGTGGCAAGCCTGTTACCATCCGTCTCCTGGATCCCCCCCTCCACGAATTCCTGCCCACAGCCGAAGCCGATATCATCGCCTTGGCAAAGGAAATGAAAACCACTGTGGAGCACATCCAAGCCGTCATCGACAGCCTCCACGAATTCAACCCCATGATGGGTCACCGCGGTTGCCGTCTGGACGTCACCTATCCTGAAATCGCAAAAATGCAAACTGCCGCCATCATCAAAGCCGCTCTGGCTGTCCGTGGTCGCCGTCCTGCATGGAAGATTGTCCCAGAAATCATGGTGCCACTAGTGGGCGAACAAAAGGAATTGGCCTACGTCAAGTCTATCATCGATGCCACCGCACAAAAAATCATCAAGGCCGCTGGCTCCGACATGGAGTACAAGGTTGGTACCATGATTGAAATCCCCCGCGCCGCGTTAACTGCCGATGAAATTGCCCGCGAAGCCGAATTCTTCTCCTTCGGCACCAATGATTTGACCCAAATGACCTTCGGCTTCAGCCGTGACGATGCAGGCAAGTTCCTGAACGCATATTACGACCGCAAGATCTATGAATCTGATCCATTTGCCCGTCTGGACCAAACTGGTGTCGGTCGTCTCATCAAAATGTCCGTGGAACTGGGTCGTCAAACCCGTCCTGACATCAAGTTGGGCATCTGTGGCGAACACGGTGGAGATCCTTCCACCATCGAATTCTGCCACAACGCCGGCCTGAGCTACGTCTCTTGTAGCCCATTCCGCGTCCCCATCGCCCGCCTTGCAGCCGCTCAATCAGCACTGAAAAATCCCCGAAATTAAGACACTTTCATAAGAACAACTCAGTAACAAAAGACCGCCCGCCGTTTGATTCCAAACGGTTGGCGGTCTTTTAAAATCACGTTTCCCAAAACAACAATAGCCACTAGAAAGAAGGCAATTATAAGCCCTTTTTACACGTTTTCAGAAAACATGGCGGTGGACAAATACCGTTCCCCAGTGTCGGGGCAGATGGCAACGATGGTTTTCCCGACGTTTTCAGGACGCTTCGCCAGTTCCAACGCCGCCCAAACTGCTGCGCCGGAAGAAATTCCAACCAGGTACCCCTCTTTTTGCGCCATGGAGCGACCGATAATCATGGCATTTTCATCGGTGACGGTGATGATTTCATCCACCACAGACACATCCATATTTTCGGGCACAAAGTTGGCGCCAATGCCTTGAATCCCATGGGGGCCCACTTTTCCCTCGCTTAAAAGTGGGGACTTTGCTGGTTCTACCGCCACAATTTTCACGTGGGGCAAGTGCTGTTTCAAGTAAGCACCGCAACCAGAGACTGTACCGCCAGTTCCAACGCCAGCCACCAAAATGTCGATTTTTCCATCGGTGTCTGCAATCAACTCAGGACCAGTGGACATGGTGTGAGCTTTGGGATTGGAGGGGTTGAAAAACTGCCCAGCCAAAAAGCTGTTTGGTGTTTCTTTCGCCAATTCCTCTGCCTTGTCCACAGCGCCTTGCATCCCCAAGGATGGCTCGGTGAGCACCACGGTGGCGCCGTAGGCCTTCAGCAGATTTCTCCGCTCGATGGACATGGATGCGGGCATGGTCAACACCAATTTGTATCCCCGAGACGCAGCAATGGCAGCCAGACCAATGCCGGTGTTGCCAGAAGTTGGCTCAATAATGGTAGCACCTGGGGTCAAACGACCATCCGCTTCCCCGTCCAAAACCATTTGGCAAGCCGCTCTATCCTTGATGGAGCCAGCAGGGTTATAGTATTCCAATTTCGCCAAAACATTGCCCTCTGGGTGCAAATTTCCCAAGGACACCAAAGGTGTTTTGCCAATTAAATCTGTATAGGTATAAATTTTTTTCATAGTTATCATCTCCTAGTTTCATTCTAGCACATTCCCTACCAAAATGCTAGGGGTAATTTTTAGAAAATACCCTCGTGGAATTTCCAAGATTTTTGTAGAATGGATATGGACTTTTTCCGGTGGATATGCTATAATATTCATACCTATTGAACAAAAAACAATTCGAGGAGATTCAACATGAAAATCACCAATGCCGAGCAAGACATCCAAGAGATTCTTTTCACCGAAAAGCAAATTGCCGCCCGCGTTGAAGCACTGGGCATGGAACTTTGTGCAGAATTTGGGGACAAGCACCCTGTTATGGTCTGCGTTTTGAAGGGTGCATCCTACTTCTACATTGACCTATGCCGTCAAATGAACTGCCACATCGACATGGACTTCATCGCCGTCTCCAGTTACGGTGCCCATGCAAAATCCACCGGTGTCGTCCGCCTGATCAAAGACTTGGACAACAACATCACTGGTCGCCACGTGATTTTGGTAGAGGACATTGTAGACTCCGGCCTGACTTTGGCCTATTTGAAGGAACTTTTTGGTGCCAGAAAGCCCGCCTCCGTCACCACCGTCAGTTTCCTGGATAAAACCGGTCAACACGCCAAAGAACTGTGCGCCGACCACTCCGGTTTCTCCATCCCCGACGACTTCGTGGTGGGCTACGGCTTGGACTACGCCAACTACTACCGCAATCTCCCCTACATCGGCATCATCAAACCCGAATGTTATAAATAATGCACATAAAAATGACCGTATCGACCACCGATACGGTCATTTTGCGATTTGTTGGGATTTTCAGAATTTAATTGCAGGAAAGTCACCAATCCTATTGACAAAATGGTGAAAATTGACTAAAATTAGATGTAAGATAAGGGGCGTATGCCCTCCAGAAAGGAATTGTTCAATGTCTAAAAATAGCTATGAGTCTCCCCTGTGTTCCCGCTATGCCAGCCGTGACATGAAATACCTGTTTTCCTCTGATATGAAGTTCTCCACTTGGCGTAAGCTGTGGATTGCCCTTGCCGAAACAGAGCAAGAGTTGGGCTTGCCCATCACCGACGAACAAATCGCCGAGCTGAAATCCCACATCACCGACATCAACTACGACGTTGCCGAAGAACAAGAACGGAAAGTTCGCCACGATGTTATGAGCCACGTCCATGCCTACGGTGTCCAGTGCCCCACAGCCGCACCCATCATCCACTTGGGCGCAACCTCCTGCTACGTGGGCGACAACACCGACATCATCGTCATGTTTGAAGCGTTGAAAATTGTCCAAAAGAAGTTGGTCTCCACCATCGCCATTCTTTCCAAATTCGCAGCGCAATACAAAGATATGCCCACTTTGGGCTTCACCCACTTCCAGCCTGCCCAACCCACCACTGTGGGCAAACGTGCCACCCTTTGGATTCAGGACTTGACCTTCGATCTGGAAGATGTCACCTACCTCCTAACTGGTATGAAAATGCTGGGTAGCAAAGGCACCACCGGCACCCAAGCCAGCTTCTTAGAGCTGTTCGACGGCGACCACGAAAAGTGCCGTCTGGCCGACCAAAAAATCGCTGAAAAAATGGGTTTCTCCAGTTGCTACGCCGTCAGCGGACAGACCTACTCCCGGAAACTAGACTATCGGGTTTTGTCTGTCCTCAGCTCCATCGGTCAATCCGCAACCAAGTTCGCCACCGACATCCGCCTGTTGGCCAACTTAAAGGAAATGGAAGAACCATTTGAAAAATCCCAAATTGGCTCCTCCGCCATGGCCTACAAACGGAATCCCATGCGCTCCGAGCGGATGTGCTCCTTGGCTCGCTATCTGATTGGAAACACCATCAACCCCGCCATGACCACCGCCACCCAATGGTTTGAACGCACTCTGGACGACTCTGCCAACCGCCGCCTGTCCATCCCCGAAGGTTTCCTGGCAACCGATGCCGTCCTCAACCTATACACCAACGTTGCAGACGGCCTGGTGGTCTACCCCAAGGTCATCCATCAACGTCTCATGCGGGAACTGCCCTTTATGGCAACGGAAAACATCATGATGGATGCCGTCAAACGCGGTGGCAACCGTCAGGATTTGCATGAACAAATCCGTGTCCACTCCCAAGCCGCCGCCCGCATTGTCAAGGAAGAAGGCGGTGAAAACGACCTTCTCTCCCGGATTGCAAACGACCCCATGTTCGGCGTGACATTGGAAGAACTCCAATCCATTTTGGAACCCTCCAACTACGTCGGTCGCGCACCGCAGCAAACCACCGAATTCCTGGCTGAAGTAGTTGCCCCCATTCTGGAGCAATTCCAAATCACCGAAGAAGTTGCAGAAATCAACCTGTAAAACCGTCACAATCCATTGGATTGTCTATGAAAGGAAACAAATATTATGGTAAAAGCAATCGTAGGCGCCTGCTGGGGCGACGAAGGCAAAGGCAAAATCACCGACGTGTTGGCTGACCAAGCTGACGTAGTCATCCGTTTCCAAGGTGGCTCCAACGCAGGCCACACCATCATCAACAACTACGGCAAATTTGCCCTCCACCAAATCCCCTCTGGCGTGTTCCACAGCCATATCACCAACATCATCGGTAACGGTGTCGCCCTCAGCGTGGAAAACTTCACCAAGGAATTGGCTGAACTGGAATCCCGCGGCGTCCCCACCCCCAAGGTGCTGGTCTCCGACCGTTGCCAAGTGGTCATGCCCTACCACAAAGAGTTGGATGCACTGGAAGAAGGCCGCCTGGGCGGTCGCTCCTTCGGCTCCACCAAGTCTGGCATTGCTCCATTCTACTCCGACAAATATGCCAAAATCGGCTTCCAAGTCAACGAACTCTTCGCCGACAAAGAAGACCTAATAGCTCGCATTGAACACGTTTTAGCCATCAAAAACACCCTCTACGCCCACCTGTACAACCAACCCGCCATGGACGCAGAAGAAATCTACGCCAAGCTGATGGAGTACAAAGAGGCACTGGCGCCCTACGTTGCCGATACCTTCGATTTCCTGTCCAAG
>JAWXUJ010000085.1:0-5983 GCA_044432765.1 Eubacteriales bacterium
TATGCTTTTGCCCGACAATTCGCCTTATCGGTCTCCAAAAGTTCGATATCTTCGTCCATAGGCGCGGTGAATGGATGGTGCATTGCGTAGTATCTTTCGTCTTCCTCGCTGTACTCGAACATGGGGAATTCGGTGACCCACAGGAATTTGTAGTCGGTGTGACGGAGCAAATCCAGTTGCTTGGCGCACTCCAGACGGAGGTTGCCCAGTGCGGCGAAGACCACGGAATTTTTGGGATCGGAGACCACCAAAATCAGGTCGCCGTCCTTGCCTTCAGCCCGGGCGATGATATCGTCAATTTCCTCTTGGGTCATAAATTTGGAGAAGGAGCAGTTGACCCCACCGTCGATCATACGGATGTAGGCCAGGCCTTTTGCCTTATAAGTCTTGGCAACGTCGGTCAATTTGTCAATTTTTTTCCGGGTGTAGTTGGCCGCGCCACCGCTGATGTTGATGAGGCGCACGGAACCACCGGCCTCCACCGCGGAGGTGAACACGGAAAATTGTGATGCTTTTGCGATGTCGGAAATATCCTTCAGCTCAAAACCGAACCGCATATCGGGCTTGTCGGAGCCAAAGCGGGACATGGCCTCGTGGTAGGGCATCCGCAGGAAGGGTGTTTCCACGTCAACGCCTTGAATTTCCTTGAAAACCCGCTTGACGAAGCCTTCTTGCATGGTCAAAACGTCGTCCACTTCCACAAAGGACATTTCCAGGTCGATTTGGGTGAACTCTGGTTGACGATCAGCGCGGAGGTCTTCGTCCCGGAAGCAACGAGCAATTTGGAAATATCTGTCAAATCCAGACAGCATCAGCAGTTGTTTATACTGTTGTGGAGATTGTGGCAGAGCGTAGAATTTGGAGGGGTGCACCCGGGATGGCACCAAGTAGTCGCGAGCGCCTTCAGGGGTGGATTTGGTGAGGATTGGGGTTTCGATTTCCAAGAAGCCGTTTTCGTCGAAATAGTCACGGCAAATTTTGGTCACACGGTGGCGGGTTGCCAAAGTGTGTTGCATGGTGGGACGGCGCAGATCCAAATAGCGGTACTTCAGGCGCAACATTTCGCCGGCCTTGGTGTCGTCCACCACTTCAAATGGAGGGGTTTCGGCTTTTGCCAAAAGGCGCAGTTCGGTGACTTCGATTTCGATTTCGCCGGTATCGATTTTTTTGGACTTGGATTCACGCTCCCGGACGATACCCACAGCGCCGATGACAAATTCAGCACGGAGGTGGGTGGCCTTTTCAAAAATTTCACGGTCGGTGCTGTCACCGAAGGACAGTTGCACCAAGCCGGTGCGGTCACGGAGGTCGACGAAAATCAGACCGCCCAAATCACGCTGCCGTTGCACCCAACCGCAGACGGAAACCGTCTCCCCCACATTGGCAATCCGCAGATCACCGCAGTAGGAAGAACGTTTAAAACCTTGCATTTTATCCATAATTTACTCCTAATAACGTATATTTATCCAAAACTATTCCACAATAATTTTGCCTTCGTTTCCCTTTGCGATGCCACTCTGAATCAGGGCAATGGCAACCTCCGCAGGCACTTTTTGTTGTTCGCCAGAGGTCATATCTTTGCAACTGACCACATTGGCAGTGATTTCATCGTCCCCCAAAAACAGAACATATGGAACAGAAATCTTGTCTGCATAGGTCATTTTTTGCTTAAATTTCTTATTTTCTGTATATAATTGTGTCTTGATGCCACTACCGCGAAGCTGGGTAGCCAGTGCGATGGCAGGCTTCAAATCGGCGGTCATAGGCAGAATCAGCACATCGCATGGAGCGGTGGGCAGGTGGGGATTCAGCAACTTTTGCTCCCCCAAAACATAGAAAAGCCGGGTCAATCCAATGGAAATACCCACACCGGGAAGCTCCTTGTCGGTGTAGTATTCCGCCAGATTGTCATACCGCCCGCCGGAGCAAACGGAGCCGATTTCCGGGTGGTCAAGCAAGGTGGTTTCATACACCGTGCCTGTATAATAATCCAGTCCCCGGGCGATGGTCAAATCCACGGCGAAGTTGGCTTCTGGCACACCAAAAGCGGACAGATTTTCCACAACCGTGGTCAGCTCTGCCAAACCGGTGTCAAACGTCTCGTTTTTGCCCTGGTATTGTGCCAAACCGGTGAGAACGTCGGTCTTAATGTCCATAAATTTGAGAATTTCGGAGGCCTGGTCGGCGGTCAAACCGCAGTCGTCCACCAAAATTGCGGTGACCTTTTCCCCGCCGATTTTGTCCAGCTTGTCCACGGTACGCATGATGTCACCGGACTTCTCAGCCAGACCCAACATATCGTAAAAACCGTTCAAAATCTTCCGATTATTGACCCGAATCAGGAATTTTTCCAGTCCTAGCCGGGAAAAAGTTTGATAAATGATGGCCGGAATCTCGGCCTCGCAGGCCACAGACAGCTTGCCGTCACCGATGATATCGATGTCAGCCTGGTAAAATTCACGGAATCTGCCCCGCTGTGCCCGCTCGCCCCGATAGACTTTGGCAATCTGGTAGCGCCGGAATGGGAAGGACAATTCATTGTAATGTAGGGCCACATATTTTGCCAGAGGCACGGTCAAATCGAAGCGCAGTGCCAGGTCGCTGTCGCCCTTGGTGAAGCGGTAAATTTGCTTTTCCGTCTCACCGCCACCCTTTGCCAGGAGCACGTCCGCGGCCTCGATGGCGGGGGTGTCCAGGGGGGTGAATCCGTAGAGGCTGTAGGTTTCCCGGAGGATTTCCATGATTTTCTCCAACTGCTGTTGGGGACCAGGGAGCAACTCCATAAAACCGGATAAAGTTCTGGGTTTACGTTTTTCCATAGTATTATAAGGTTAGAACAGGCGAAAAAGTGCGCCATAATTCCTAACTCCTAACTCCTAACTCCTAATTTTTATCAACGAATGGTTTTGCGGGGGCGCACCATTTCGCGCCAATCCAGATCGCCCCGTTGGAGGCCAAGGATGAGCATTTCGGCAGCGGCCAAATTGGTGGCCACGGGGACGTTGTGCATATCACACAGGCGCAGGGTTTGGATCATGTGTTGATCTTCCCAAGGGTCTGTGGTGTTGGGGTCGCTGAAAATCAGGACCATGTCGATTTCATTGTAAGCGATGCGGGCATCCACCTGTTGGTGCCCGCCTTGGGCGCGCGCCATAAACAGGGACACAGGCAGACCGGTGGCCTCTGCGACCATACGGCCCGTTGTCGCGGTGGCAGAGATGTTGTGTCGTGCCAGGATACTCTTGTAGGCAGTGCAAAATTGTACCATCAATTCTTTTTTCTTGTCGTTGGCCATGACCGTAATGTTCATCAGGCTACCTCCTATAAATTTCCATAAAATCTTCGCCCCACGGGCACCTTGGCACCAGCCAAACGTTGCGCGATATGCAAACAGGCCAGTGCGGCCTTTTTGTTGGTGTAAAGCACCAAGGGCTGTTCCTTGGCGCTTGCTAGTTGGACGTTTTTGTCCTCGGGAACCCAACCCAAAAGAGGGAGCCCCACAGTGTCCATGGCATCATCCACGGTGAACTTTATAGCACCGAAAAAGTGAGAAGACACCCGGTTTACCAGTAATTTCATGGGTTTTCCACCCAATAAATCCACCTGTTCCACCGTACGCGCCCCATCTCGCATAGAGGAAGGGTCGGCGGTGGCGACCAAAACAACCTGGTCAGCCGGTGTGACGGTAAGCCGGAAACCGGAACCAATGCCGGCGGGCGCATCTAATAAAATCCAGTCAAACCGCGCCCGCGCCACATCCAACATGGCGGCGAATTTGTCAAAATCCACCTGCTCTGCGGACACAGTAACCGGGGCTGTTAGTAGAAAAAGGTTTGGAACATGGGGATGTTTTGGGATAAAATCCCAGGTTTTGACGTTGTCCATAGGCTGTAAAAAGTTGACCGTGGCAAAGCCCGACATGGCCAAAGCGATGTCCAGATTGCCCATACCAACATCACAATCCACCATCAAGACCGACTGTCCCTTGGCGGCGAGGCAGGAACCCAGAGCCGCGCACAGCGCTGTTTTGCCCGTCCCGCCCTTACCGGAGACCACGGCGAGAACCGTTCCCATAAACACCACCTCTTTCCGGGGAAAGTACACATATTCTTTTTTATTATAGCCGAGTTTGTCCCAGATTTCAACTATTTTGCCATATTTTTTTTCACAAAACAAAGTTTTCCAGAAAAATCCATATAATGCACAAAAACCACCCCATTCCTTTGAACAGAGTGGCAATGTTCTTCCGTGAAAATGTAGGGGCGATTCACGGGTCGCCCTACCCCTGCCTCTCCCTCTGGGAGAACCTTGGTCGAGCATGCTCACCCCTACAATTTTACAACCGTGCCAAAATTGCGCGGGCGGCTTGCACGCCAGAAGCGCCGGCTTGTGCCAGCCCGCGGGTGATGCCGGCTCCGTCGCCGATGGCGAACAGGCCTGGCAGTTGGGTTTCCAGTTGGTTGGTCAGGTTGATGCGCGCGGAGTAGAACTTGACCTCAACGCCGTACAAAAGTGTGTCATAATTGGCGGTACCGGGGGCGATTTTGTCCAAAGCGTAAATCATTTCGATGATATTGTCCATTTGACGTTTGGGCAAAACCAGGCTCAAATCGCCAGGTGTGGCCTTCAAAGTGGGCTTGGTGAAGGAGTGACCCATGCGGTGTTCGTTGGTGCGAACGCCCTTGACCAAGTCGCCAAATCGTTGCACCAAAACGCCGCCACCCAACATATTGGACAGACTTGCGATGTGCTTGCCATAGGCGTAAGGCTGGTCGAATGGGTGGGTGAAACGGTTGGAAACCAGCAACGCAAAGTTGGTGTTTTCACTACGCAAGGCCGGGTCGGCGTAGGAGTGACCGTTGACGGTGATCAGGCCGTCCACGTTTTCCGCGACCACGTGACCGTATGGATTCATGCAGAATGTCCGCACGGTGTCGCCATATTGCTTGGTGTTGTACAGGAGTTTGGACTCGTAAACCACGTCGGTGATGTGCTCGAAGACCTTGGCGGGCAGTTCCACGCGAACGCCCAAATCCACCTGGTTGTTGGTCATTTCCAATCCCAAACCGCGACAGCAATCGGCGAACCATTCCGCCCCGCAACGACCGGGGGCGGCGATGCAGTATTCACAGTCCACGGTGGAGCCGTCGCCCAATGTGAGCTGGTAGCCACCCTCCACAGGGGCGATGGATTCCACGTGGGTTTTGAACCGGAATTCGCACTTGCCCTCCATGGACTCATAGATGTTTGTCAAGATTTTCAGGTTCCGTTCTGTGCCCAAATGTTTGCATTTTGCCTGTAAAAGGTGCAAATCGTTTTCCAAAGCCTTCTTTTCGATTGCGCGGGCTTCGGGTGTGTCGGTGGAGAAAATGTCCATGGTTGCGCCGTGGGCAACGTTGACGGAGTCCACATAGTCGATGAGTTCCAGCAGTTCTTTGTTGTCCATATAGTCGCCAAGCCAACCGCCAAACTCTGTGGTAAAGTTGTATTTGCCGTCAGAAAACGCACCGGCACCGCCAAAACCAGACATGATGGAGCAGGGCTTGCACCCGATGCAAGCATCCACTTTCCCGGAAACAATGGGACACTTCCGCTGGTAAATATCCTGTCCCATCTCCAAAATCAAGATTTTCAGGTTGGGCTTTTCCTTCAAAAGCTCATACCCAGCAAACACCCCCGCAGTGCCCGCACCAATAATCGTAACATCGTATTTCATATAAAATACCTCCATATTTTCGTTAGGAGTTAGAAGTTAGGAGTGTTCCCAACCGCTAAGCCCAATCCTATTTTCATTGATTTCTGTTATATTCTTTCATTTAGTTAAGCGTTTTCCCAACCGCTCCGCGAACTCCTAACTAACCACGTTTTCCACCAAAATCCCCACTTCTCCGTAGCCTTCAAAGTAGGCATCCAAAACTGGGATGATGGCATTTGCCAGATTACCGCCTTGGGCGGCGTTTTCCACATAGACGGCCACGGCGAT
>JAWXUJ010000086.1:0-5942 GCA_044432765.1 Eubacteriales bacterium
CACCGACGGCAACGCATTCGTCAGGGTTGATGCCCTTGAAGCCCTCTTTGCCAGTGATGGACTTGACGGCATCTTGGACAGCGGGGATGCGGCTGGAACCGCCCACCAACAGGACTTTGTGAAGGTCGCTGGCGGACACGTCGGCATCGCTCATGGCTTGGCGAACAGGCCCCATGGTGTTTTCCACCAGGGAGGCGGTCAGTTCGTTGAACTTGGCGCGGGACAGGGTCACGTCCAAGTGTTTGGGGCCAGTTGCATCGGCGGTGATATAAGGCAGGTTGATGTTGGAAGAGGTCACGCCGGACAGCTCGATTTTGGCCTTTTCAGCGGCTTCTTTCAAACGTTGCATGGCAACTTTGTCGCTGGACAGGTCGATGCCTTCGGCCTTTTTGAACTCTTGCACCAGGAATTTCATGACGGCTTCGTCGAAGTCGTCGCCACCCAAGCGGTTGTTACCGGCAGTGGCCAGAACTTCGATGACACCGTCGCCAATTTCCAGGATGGAAACGTCGAAGGTACCGCCACCCAGGTCATAGACCATGATTTTTTGTTCGGTTTCTTTATCCAAACCGTAGGCCAGAGCGGCAGCGGTTGGTTCGTTGATGATACGCTTGACGTCCAAGCCGGCGATTTTGCCTGCGTCCTTGGTGGCTTGACGTTGGGCATCGGTGAAGTAGGCGGGAACGGTGATGACGGCTTCGGTGACTGCGCCACCCAAATAGGCCTCTGCGTCGGCTTTCAGCTTTTGCAGAATCATGGCGGAGATTTCTTGTGGGGTGTACTTCTTGTCGTCGATGGCGACTTTGTAGTCGGTGCCCATTTCACGCTTCACAGAAGCGATGGTGCGGTCATGGTTGGTGACGGCTTGACGCTTTGCCACTTGACCGACCATACGTTCCCCAGTTTTGGAGAAGGCCACGACGGATGGTGTGGTACGGTTGCCCTCAGCGTTGGCGATAACAACAGGCTCGCCGCCTTCCATAACAGCAACACAAGAGTTGGTTGTACCAAGATCGATACCAATAATTTTAGACATAATATAATCCTCCAAATTTAATGAATAATGAATAATTAATAATTAATAATTAGCTGCGATAAGCACCTTGTAGCAAGGTGCTATCTGCCATCATAATCGTCAATCATTCATTTAAGTTTACGTATTTGCACATATTCTGCAATAAAATGCTGTTTCTTTACCAAAAGATTTGTTTTTTGCCAAATTATTAATTATTAATTATTAATTAGTTAGCAACGGTTACCATGGCGAACCGTACCACTTTATCTCCGATGGCGAAGCCTTTTTGGAAGACGGTGGACAGGACGTTTTCGCCCAGATTCTCGTCTTCGGTGTGCATGACTGCGTTGTGGAGATTAGGGTCGAAGGTTTCGCCCACTTCGCCATAGGCCTTCATGCCCAGTTTGTCAAAGACTTCAAGCAGACCGTTCATGGTCATTTCCACGCCTTTTTTGAAGGCTTCATCGGCGGTTTCCTGTGCCAAGGCTCGCTCCAAATTGTCGAAGACTGGCAGGAATTTGCCCACGGTGTCGGCTCTCAGGTCGGTGTACAGGGCTTCTTTTTCCTTGACGCTTCGCTTGCGGAAGTTGTCATACTCGGCGGCCAATCGCAAGTAGTTGTTTTGGCTCTCTTCCAGTTCTGCTTCCAGATTGCTGGTAGGTGCGTCCTCCGCGGTGACTTCAGGGGTTTCCTCGGTTTCCGTGGTTTCGACGACTTCTTCGTGTTCTAGGTTTTGTTCCATTATGTTTCTCCTGTCGTTTCATTGGTGCCTTGGGGCAGTTCGTTTTTTCCGAACATTCGCCCCAGACCCTCGGCAAAATAACTCAATCTAGCGGTGACTTGGGCGTAGTCCATACGAGTTGGCCCAACCACACCAATCATACCCTGCATTCCGTCGCCGATGTCAAATCGGGTCATGACCACAGAGGTGTCTTTCAATTCTTTGGCAATGTTTTCCGGACCCACCAAAATCTGCATGGGGGAATCCTGGCTGACGGCGGGTAAGTTGGCAATCATGGTTTCATCCAGGGTGGTTAAAATCTCTTGGGCTTTGCCCACATCCCGATATTCAGGCTGTCCCAACAGCTTCATCTGGCCTGTTAAATAGACTTGATTTTGTTGCTGTTCTTGGAGCACCCGCAGGGTGTAGTCCACGATGATGGGAACCAAGTTTGCGGCGGCGCCTGCGGAGCGTTGCACCCGGTTTAGGACATCGGGGGTGATTTCCGGGGCGGTTAAGTCGGTGAGACTGGCATTCAAAACGGCAGACAGCAGTTTCAAATCCCCGTCATCCAGTGCCACAGGCAACTTGATGCGCTTGTTTTTTACCGTCTCATCGTCGAGTAGTAAGACTAAAATCATGCCGTTTCCAGCGGAAATCACTTCAAAATGTTTCACGATCGGCTGATTGCCAGCGTGGGTCGCCATGGCGTAGGCCGGCAGATTGGTCAGCTTGGAGACCATCTTGCCCATTTGGGAGATGACGGTGTCAAACTCTTGGAGCTTGTTTTCCATCTCCAAATTCAGAGTTTTCGTCTCGTCGGTGGACAGGCGGTAGCCCTCCATCAGTTCGTTGATGTAGACCCGGTAGCCCGCCGCCGAGGGGATGCGTCCCGCCGAGGTGTGGGGCTGTTCCAGGTAACCCAAATTGGTCAAATCCGCCATCTCGTTTCGGATGGTGGCAGAGGAGAAATTCATGTCCGCCATGCCGGCGATGGCTTTGGAGCCAACTGGTTCCGCGGTCTGGATGTAGCTGTCCACAATGGCGCGGAGTATTTGTTTTTTGCGGTCGGATAGTTCCATAGGCTACCTCCTATTCAGTTTAGCACTCATTGTCTTCGAGTGCTAAACATACTTTACCACCCCACAGCCCAGATGTCAATAGAATCTTTTTGAATTATTTGTGAATTGCGCATTTTTCATTCATGGAACATAAAAAAACACCCCGAAGGGCGTTTTATTAAAGTGGTGCGCCGGATTTTCGGGCTTGTTTTGCCAGATTTTCAAATTCCGGTTTGGACTTGGTGACACCGTAGCCGGTGGCGATTTTGGTGGGGATGCCGCTAATTTCTTGGACTTCCCGGGGCAAAATCTGCCGGTTGTAGGTCTGGGTGCGGACACCCAAGGTGGTGGTGTGGCGGAAGATGCACTCCCTCAAATGTTGGGCGCGGGTCAAGTCGGACAGGCAGAACAGGGTGACGGCGGGTCGACCCTTCTTCATATAAATAGGAGCCGTCCAAACGTCCAAAGCACCCTCCGTCAGGAGCAGTTCTGTGGCGAAGGCCAGGTGTTCGCCAGTCATGTCGTCCAGGTTGCAGGACAGCTCCACCACTAGTCCGCCCAAAGTTCCAAGACTGGCAGTGACGGCGTTGACTGCCTTGGGAAACAGCTTGCGCCCAAAGCCATAGGCTGTGTTTTCCAAACAAATGGAGGGGCAATCTCCAAAGTTTTCCACAAAATGCCCCAGAATTGCCGCCCCGGTAGGGGTGCAAAGTTCGCCGGTGGAGACACCCGCCCAAGAGGGGATGCCCTCCAACAGAACCGCCGTGGCGGGGGCGGGCACCGGCAAAATGCCGTGGGCACACTTCACCGTACCAGAGCCAACAGCGATGGGACTGGCGGTGACGGAGGTGACCTCCAACCGTTCCAACAGGTGGCAAAATCCCGCCACATCGGCGATGGCATCCAATGCCCCGACTTCGTGGAAGTGAATCTGTTCCGGCACTTCGCCGTGGATTTTGCCCTCAGCGATGGCAATTCGCTGATAAATTGCCTTTGCGTGGTTTTTTGCCGTGTTTGACAGGGATAATCCGTCAAAAATATTGGAAATACTGCCCAGTGTTTTGCTGTAGTGGTACGCTTCATCCTCTTCCACATCCCCGATGGTGACGGTGAGATGAAGTCCGGTGATGCCACTGGTTTCGGCAACTTCTTTGCCATAAACCACGCCATATTTCCCCAAACCGATGGAGTTTAGGGACAAAATTCCGTAGCTGATGTTGGGGCACAGCCCCAGGAGCGCCCCGGTGAGCATATCTCCGGCGGCGCCGTTGTAGCAGTTTAAATGTAGGTGCTTCATGTTGCGCCTCCCATGTGGTTCATCATGTTTGCCAGGTAGCCGGCGCCGAAACCGTTGTCGATGTTGACCACGCTGACACCACTGGCGCAGGAGTTGAGCATACTGAGCAGGGCGGCAACCCCACCCAGGGACGCACCGTAGCCGACGCTGGTGGGCACGGCGATGACCGGGCAGTCGGCAAGGCCACCCACCACACTGGGGAGTGCCCCCTCCATGCCCGCCACGGCGATGATGACCTGGGCGGTCATAATGGTTTCCACATGGGACAAGAGCCGGTGGAGGCCGGAGACCCCTACATCGTAGAGGCGCACCACCTTGCTGCCGTGGACTTCCGCCGTGAGGGCGGCCTCTTCTGCCACGGGGATGTCACTGGTGCCGGCGGTGATGACCACCACAGTGCCGTTGCCGTCTGGCGCGCCGATTTCGCCATAAATTCCTAGTTTTGGGGCATCATAATAGGTGATATCCAGAGTTTTTTGAATAATTTCGGCACTTTTACTGGAAAGACGAGACACCAGAATGGGGCGGTCGGTCTGACTGCGGAGGGATTGTAAAATCTGGATGATTTGGTCGGCGGTTTTGCCGGCACCGTAGATGACTTCAGCGGCGCCTTGGCGCAATTTTCGATGGTGGTCAGGCTTGGCAAAGCCCAAGTCGCTGAAGGGCTGTAACTTTAATTGCAACTCGGCCTCCTGGGGGGACATGGTTCCCTTGGCGACTTGCTCTAAAATTTGATGGAGTTGAAAATTCATGGTCATCTACCTCCTAAATCCAAGGTGATTTGTTGGAAAAATGGGGATAATTTCTCCAAAATCTCCGCTCTATGGTTGGAAATAATCTCCATTTGGCTGACTGGCACTTGGATGGTCGCCCGGTTTTGGTTGACACGAACCCGATGGTCGAAGATGCCCAGGGTTTTTAGATATTCTTCGGAAAAGTCGATTTTATAGAGCATTTCTGCCGTAATTGGCTGATTTTGTGGCAATCTGGTTGCAAGACAGGCGTAGGCTGGCTTGTCCCAAACGGACAGTCCGCGTTCCTTGGCCATCTGGCGCACGGCTTGCTTGTCCAGACCGCAAAGTCGGAGGGGGGACAGGACGGATTTTTCCGCCAAGGCCTGCATTCCGGGGCGGTCGGCAGGGTCGTCATCCAGGTTGGAGCCATCCAAAAGTGTGATGTAGCCATCGGCCTGGGCGGCGGCTAAAATGGCATCAAAAATCAGGTTTTTGCAGTGATAACACCGGTTTGTCGGGTTGTTTGCCACGGTTTCATTGGAAAGGAGAGAAACGTCCAGTACCCGCAAGGACACACCAGCTTGGGCGCAGACGGCCTGGGCGTCCACCAGTTCAAAACCTGGCTGAAATTCAGCATTCACAAAATATGCCGTTACTTTTTGTGCATATTGACCGGCAAGGTGCACCAAAAGGGCAGAATCCACCCCGCCAGAGCAGGCGATTGCCACTTGGGGGTGTAGATTGAAAAATTCTAAAACAGTCATAAAAATCCTCCGATTTTCTGCTTTTATATTGTATCACAGGGATAACCCCTTGGCAAGTGTTGGTTTTTCGGGCAAATGCAAAATTTTTGTGAAATCCTATAGAACTGCTTGACGGTTGGGGCAGTACAAGGTATAATAACGATAGATTCATCGTAAAATTACGGAACTATCGCTCTTTTTTCGGCGGGCGACAATTTTTTTCGCCTCTTTTGCGCTGATTTGTACAAAAAATAGAGAATGCCAAAACAAATCCGGAGGAGGTGCCATATGAACAAGCAATCCGTCCAGTATTTGGTCTGGTTGACCCAGTTGGGTTTTTCGGTGGTTGTCCCGCCCATTCTTTGCATTTG
>JAWXUJ010000087.1:0-5907 GCA_044432765.1 Eubacteriales bacterium
GGAGGACGAAATCCTCTTCGACGGCGACGACCCCAGCACCCAAACGGAGAAAGCCATCCGGGAAAAACGGCTCCACTTCGGCATGGTGTTCCAATCTTTTCACCTGTTCCCACAGTACACAGCCCTGCAAAATGTAAAGCTGGCCTGCGAGCTGTTGGCAAAGGACAAAAAGAGCAAATATAAGGCGACCATGGCAGAAATCGATGAAAATGCCCGGGATTTGTTGGATAAAATGGGTCTTTCCCAAAAGATGGACCTGTACCCACACCAGCTTTCTGGCGGACAACAACAGCGTGTTGCCATTGCAAGAGCCTTGGCACTGAAACCAGACATTCTCTGCTTTGACGAACCAACCTCTGCCCTGGACCCTGAATTGACCGGCGAAGTTCTCCGCGTCATCCGCGCCTTGGCGGAGCAGAAAACCACCATGATCATCGTCACCCATGAAATGGCTTTCGCCCGCGACGTGGCTGATCGGGTCATCTTTATGGATGCCGGCTACATCGTGGAGGAAGGTCCTGCCAAGCAGGTCATTGAGAATCCAAAAGAGGAACGCACCCGCCAATTCCTCTTCGGCAATCAGGAAAACTGAATATGAAATGGATATATGCACTTTATTTTGCATATATCCATTTTTTATACAAAAGAAAGATGTATAAAAAAGCTGTATATTCGGGATAATATACAGTTTATTTCAGATTGTTCACAAAATGCACAAAATATTCTCACATATTGTTGAAAATTACATGGGATTGCCTCTTGCATTTTATACAGAAAAGATGTATAATGCAAACATACAAAAATGAAAAGGAAGTATATTACATGAAAAAGTTACTTGCACTGATTTTGGCTGGCACCATGGCACTGTCCATGGCTGGCTGTATGTCCAGCAACGATCTGGACGAACTGGATGCCGCACTGGACGTGGCCATCGAAGAACTGGACGAAGCCGCAGAAGAACTGGAAGAAGCCACTTCTGAAGGTGTCCTGATGATTCTGGACACCGAATACGCTGTAGAAGAATACGCCATCTGCATCGCAAAAGACAACGAAGACCTGCTGGAAGCAGTGGATGCCGCGCTGGTGGAAATCATCGAAAACGGTACCGCGGATGCCATCGTCAACAAGTATATCTCTGGCGAAGACCACGACTTGGTGTTCCAAGCAGATGCTGATGGCAAAGACGAACTGCACATGGCGACCAACGCTGCCTTCCCTCCATACGAATACTACGAAAATGACACCATCGTGGGCATCGACGCTGAAATGGCTGCTGCCATCGCCGATGCTCTGGACATGAAGTTGGTCATTGACGATATGGAATTTGACGCCATCATCACCGCTGTCCAATCCGGAAAATCCGACATGGGCATGGCTGGCATGACCGTCACCGAAGACCGTCTCCAATCCATCAACTTCACCACCTCCTATGCAACGGGCATCCAATCCATCATTGTTCCAGTTGGCAGTGAAATCACCACCGTTGACGATCTGTACGCAGACGGCGCAGCCTACTTGGTGGGTGTCCAATCTGGTACCACTGGCGACATCTATGCAGAAGACGACTTCGGTTCCGATCTGGTCAGCAAGTACCAAAAAGGTGCAGACGCTGTCCAAGCTCTGGTCACTGGCAAGGTTGACTGCGTCATCATCGACAACGAACCTGCAAAGGCATTCGTGGCAGCTACCAACGGCTAATTGAACTGGAAAATCGACCATGGGGCGGGAAAATCCGTCCTGTGGTTTTCCTGTTTTTCTACTTTATAACATGGAAAGGGGCGTATACTATGGCAGAATGGTTTGCAAAAGTTCAGGCTGATTTTATCCTCTGCTTCATCGCCGACGACCGTTGGAAATACTTGCTGACGGGTCTGGAAAACACCTTAATTATCACCTTTTGTTCCCTGATTCTCGGCGTGGCTTTGGGCGTTGTGGTGGCGATTGTTCGCTCCACCCACGACAAGACCATCCAGGAAATGCGTGGCGGTCTGGGCAAAGGTTTGTTGAAATTCTTCAATGGCATTTGCAAAATCTACCTGACGGTCATCCGGGGTACTCCAGTGGTCATCCAACTGATGATTCTCTACTACATCATCTTCGCATCCTCTCGCAACAGTTTGGGCATTGCCATCGTGGCCTTCGGCATCAACTCTGGCGCCTACGTAGCAGAGATTTTCCGTTCTGGCATTATGGCCGTGGACAATGGGCAGTTCGAGGCTGGCAGAAGCCTGGGTTTCAATTATGTGGAAACCATGCGCTATATCATCGTCCCTCAAGCATTTAAGGCCACACTGCCCTCTTTGGCCAACGAGTTTATCGTTTTGCTGAAGGAGACCTCCGTGGCGGGCTACGTCACCATCCGCGACTTGACCATGGGCGGTAACATCATCCGCACCGCCACCTATTCCGCATTTATGCCCCTGTTCGCAGTGGCGCTGATTTATTTGGTGCTGGTCATGTTCTTCACATGGCTGGTTGGCAAACTGGAACGGAGGCTGAGAAACAGTGAGCGATAAAACCTTAATCAAGGCCACCGGCCTGCAAAAGCACTACAAAGGTGGCGAAATCAAGGCCTTGGACGGCATCGATGCTGAGATTTACAAGGGCAAAGTTGTGGTCATCATTGGCCCATCTGGCTCTGGCAAATCCACATTTTTGCGTTGCCTTAATCTGTTGGAAATTCCTACTGGTGGCTCCATCGTGGTGGACGGTCAAGACATCACCGACCCCAAATGCGACATCAACAAGTATCGCCAAAAAATGGGCATGGTGTTCCAACACTTCAACTTGTTTCCCCATATGACCATCCTGAAAAACATGACCATTGCCCCCATGAAACTGCTGAAAAAGTCCAAGGACGAAGCAGAAAAAGAGGCACTGGAACTGTTGGAACGTGTCGGCTTGGCTGATCGTGCCAATGCCTACCCCAGTCAACTTTCCGGCGGTCAAAAACAGCGTATCGCCATTGTCCGCGCCCTGTGCATGAACCCGGACGTTATGCTCTTCGACGAACCAACCTCTGCCCTGGACCCTGAAATGGTGGGCGAAGTTTTGGACGTGATGAAGGACTTGGCAAAGGCTGGCATGACCATGGTGTGCGTCACCCACGAAATGGGCTTTGCCCGGGAAGTGGCAAACCATGTCATTTTCATGGATGAAGGCAAGTTGGTAGAAGAAGGTGCTCCCACCGAAATCTTCGACAACCCTCAAAGTGAACGTCTGAAAAGTTTCCTAGCAAAAGTGCTGTAAAGACAAAAAACCGCCCGAAAGGGCGGTTTTTTGTGGTTTTAATTTCCTATTGACCGTGCCGGGCACCGACTGCGTTTCTGATTTTTTCGATATTGTCCTCCACTGCAACGTGGTATAGGGCAACTTTGGTTTCGTATGCCATTTCCAAATCCTCTTTGGAACCAGGGGGGAGTGCGGCACCCAGTTTGCCGTTGTTGAAGTCGCTACCGTGGAGGGTGCACAAATCTGCAACGGCAAAGCTTAGCGCGTTGAGGGAGGCCAGTTTGGCCTCTATTTGGGCTCTTAACACAGGCTCCATCTGCTCGACGTAGCCTGGACAGTCGTTGAACATATTTTCCAAATAGGAGACTCGTTCAAAAACATCGCGAAGTTTATAGGTGTTTTTGGCGATGAACTTCATATCCAGAATGCTGTCATCCAGGCTGGTGTTCATCATCCGCGTGACGGCATCGTCCACATAGGGCTTTTGCCTGGCAAATTCCCCACTGCGGAAGCTGGACACCAATTCCTGGGAGTATTCCAAGTTGGCCTGATCCTCTGGGGTGGCGGGTTGGCCTTTTTTATTTAGATTGACGGTTTTACAATAGGCGCGGAGCATCCGTGGGTCGGGGTGCGCGGGACCTTGTGGTACTTTTTTCAGCACATGATCGGTTAAGATTGCACCACGTTTTACGTAGGCGGCAGATTTTTCGATGACAGGCGCTGTGGTTTCGTCGGCATCGACGTTTGATTTTTTCAATTTTTTTGCGGCATGTCTTGCTTTGTATCTGCTTTTTCTGGACTGGTCGCCAGCCTCTGGCGGTGTGATGGCCTCTCCATCGGCTCTGTTTCTGGGTAAATGGACGCCGTGTTGGGCTTGGATATTTGCCTGCATTTCTTCATTGGCGAAGACGGCTTGGACAGCAAGCTGTTGCTCTTCCTCAATCATTTGCTGCTGTGCTTCCATTTGGAGTTGGTCAGCAAAAAGATTTTCGTACTGGATTTGGACAGGTGCTTGTTGGATTTGGATATTTTGTTGCACCTGTTGTTGCATCATTTGATCATCGTTGGGCATTCAGTCAACCTCCTTCTATTGTGCGTGTTGAGTTGCGGCCATTCGCCAGCATTGGGTGATGGGAGTCATGGGGCCGAGAACGGCATTGGTCAACTCTTCAGCAGTTGTGGTGAGAGGCTGAACCACAATCATGGTTTCAGGGGGATAGGCCTTTATCAAGCGGTGAAAACCCGCCCAGAATAAGAGGGGCAACTGCCTTCTGTAATCGGCGTCTACCTCCACCATGGAGAGCACCAAATAGTCGGGGCGTTCCTTGGTGAAGAGCATGGCACCTTTGATGGTAGTGCCGGATTGGATCAGGAGGCTGATGTCTTCCTCTAAAATATCCTCTTGGATGGGGATGGACAGCTGGTGTAGCGTCTGTCGTTGGAGAATGGAGGACACTTGGGAGAAGGGGAGGATGTTTTCCGGTGTGGAGCTGTGCTCCCGCTGGAAAAAGGGTTGTGTTTGGATATGCCCAACGGTGGTGGAATACTGGGTGCCAATGGAGTCGGACGAAGCCATACCCAAGGATTCAAAGAAGGGGGGTAAGGTTTGGTGTTCAGGCTCTATGGCGATGAATTGAACCACAATGCTGAACAATTTGGGGGCGCAGTCCCGCAGACCGTTGAACAACATGGTGCCACCGCCTTTTCTACGAGCGGAAGGTGCCACATAAAGGGAGTAAATTTGCAGGACGTGATCTTCAATCAACCCAACGATGGCACCGCAGGCTGTTTCGTCATCAATGAGCCCCACCATGGCATAGGGGAGGGGGTTTTCTAGGTATTCCGGCAAAATGAAAGGTTGGAAAAAGGAACGGTTTTCGTCGTTGATGGCGGTTAGAAACATGGAAGAACCTCCTGAAAAGTATATACTTTTCTGCCACTGGCGATGCCAGCCTGCAGCTATCGTTACCACCGCTCTTTGGGCGGTATCTTCTTTTTTGGTTTACGCCGATCAGCGCTATGCGCTGAACTTCTGCCGAGGATGAAAAAAAGAATATACCTTTATACTATGTGATTTTAATAGAGAAGTCAATAGAAAATAAGCTGAGTTTTCTAAAGAGTGCTTAAAAAATGAGCTGTTTATCCAAACAGCTCATTTTTTAATATCAGTCCAATAGACCGTTATCGATTTTCACTTTTAGAATCCGGTAGAGGCTTTCGTTGATGCGAGCTTCGGTCAGGGTGCCTTCGTTGATGGCATCCACCAGAGCAGTGTAGGCCTCGTCGATGTCGTCTGGCATGAGGATCATATCCACACCCGCTTCCAGGGCGGCGATGGTGGCCTCGCCAGAGGTCATGTCGATGGCGTCCATGTTCATGGCATCGGTGATGACAATGCCGTCATAGCCCAGTTCGCCACGGAGCAGATCGGTGACGATGTAGGAGGACAGGCAGGCGGGAATGTCACCGTCAGGCAGGTTGGTCATGGTTTGATGTCCCACCATGACGAAATCGGTGCCGGCGGTGATGCCGGAGATGAAGGGCAGGAAGTCGGTTGCCACCAGTTCTTCGTAGGTTGCGCCAGAGGTGGCGGTGCCGTCGTGGGTGTCGGAGGTGACGGTGCCCATGCCGGGGAAGTGCTTCAAGGTGGCGGACACACCACCCTCTTGGAGACCG
>JAWXUJ010000088.1:0-5898 GCA_044432765.1 Eubacteriales bacterium
CGACTACTCCCAAGCCACCCGTGGCCCTGGTCACGGTGACTTCCGGATGCTGGTTTTGGCCCCTGCAAACGTCCAGGAGATGGCAGATCTCACCATCAAAGCCTTCGATTTGGCTGACAAATATCGGATGACCGCCATGATGTTTGCCGACGGCACCATGGGACAAATGATGGAGCCAGTGGAACTGAAGCCCTCCACCAGCGCCCCAGCTCCAAAGCCATGGGCGGCCAACGGCACCGAAAATAAACGGAAACACAACATCATCAACTCCCTGATTCTGGACACCGCCTACTTGGAACAGCTCAACTTCGACCGCTACAAAAAGTACGCAGAAATCGAAAAAACCGAAGCAATGTGGGAAGAATTCATGATGGAAGATGCAGAAATCTGTGTGGTTTCCTACGGCATCACCTCCAGAATTTCCAAAAATGCCATTGTGGATGCCCGCAAAAAAGGCATCAAAGTGGGCATGATTCGCCCCATCACCCTTTGGCCTTTCCCCAAAAAACCACTGCTGAAAGCTGCCGACTCCGTCAAGTGCTTCATCTCCGTGGAACTGTCCATGGGTCAAATGATGGAAGACGTCGAGCTGGCAACCCGCTGCAAAAAACCAGTCTATCTCTGCAACCGGGTGGGCGGGATGTTGCCTTCCCCAGAGGAAGTCTGCGCTGCCATTGAAAAAGCCAATGAAGGAGGTGCCAAGGCATGATTGTATTTAAAAAACCCCACGCTTTGACCGACGCACCCACCCACTATTGCCCCGGCTGTACCCACGGCATCATCCACCGTTTGGTGGCAGAAGTCATCGACGAACTGGGCATTGAAGGCACCACCATCGGCATCGCCCCGGTTGGTTGCGCCGTTATGGCCTACGACTATTTCTCCTGCGATATGTTTGAAGCCGCCCACGGCAGAGCACCAGCCGTTGCCACTGGCATCAAGCGGGCACTGCCCGACCGCACCGTGTTCACCTACCAAGGTGACGGCGATTTGGCCTCCATCGGCACCGCTGAAATCGTCCATGCCGCCGCCCGCCGGGAAAATATCACCGTCATTTTCGTCAACAACGCCATCTACGGCATGACCGGCGGTCAAATGGCCCCCACCACCATGCCAGGCCAAGTGACCCAAACCTCCCCCTATGGGCGGGATGTGAGCCACTGTGGCTACCCTGTGAAAGTCTGCGAAATGCTGGCACAAGTGGATGGTGCCGCCTACTTAGAGCGTGTCACCGTCAACAACGTGAAGCACGTCAAACAAGCCAAAAAGGCCATCAAAAAGGCCTTTGAAAACCAACTGGCTGGCAAAGGTTTTTCCCTCATTGAAGTCCTGTCCTCTTGCCCAACCAACTGGGGCAAAACCCCACAACAGGCACTGGAATGGATTGATTCCGATATGATTCCCTACTACCCATTGGGTGTTTATAAGGACATCACAAAGGAGGGCGAATAATATGACCACAAAACTGCTATTCGCCGGCTTCGGTGGACAGGGCATCCTGTTCTCTGGCAAATTTTTGGCCTACCGCGGGCTGATTGAAGACAAGCAAGTCTCTTGGCTTCCCTCCTACGGCCCCGAAATGCGTGGCGGTACCGCCAACTGCTCTGTGATTTTAAGCGATGAACCTGTGGGCTCTCCCATTGTGGCCTACCCCGACATCCTCATCGCCATGAACCTGCCTTCTTTGGAAAAGTACGAAAAAGATGTGGTTTCTGGGGGTAAAATCTTTGTAGATTCCACCTTAATCACGAAAAAAGTGGAACGTACCGACGTGGAAGTCTTCTACATCCCCGCAACCAAAATGGCCTCCGATCATGAGCTGGGCAACCTTGCCAACATGATTATCATGGGTAAAGTGGTGAAGGAATGCCCCGAACTGGGCACGGCCTCCATGGACGCAGCCCTTGCCAAAGTCGTCCCTGCCACCAAAGAAAAAATGATTGCCACCAACCAAACCGCCCTGAAATTAGGCGCAGAATATTAAAATAGAACGAAAACCCCTGATGTGAGATAATCTATTATCTCACATCAGGGGTTTTTTTCTTATGGTGCCATAATTTGAATGGCTTGTTTGTGGTTTTTGATGGCGACCTGGGTGACGTTGCCACCGAATTCACCGTCTAGGGTCCAGGGGGTGGGGGTGTCGAAGGTGAAGGAAATTCGGTTGGTTTTGAAGTAGTGAAGCAGGGGATTGTCGAAGTCCTGCCGTGCCAATGCGGCGGCGGCTTCAGGGAAATCCCGCAGGTTTTTCATCTCTCGCACCAGTATCACTTCAAACAGGCCGTCGTCCATGGCGATGTCCCAGTCACCTATGGCCTTAATGCCACCGATGCTGGTGGAGGAGGACACGGAGCCGAAGAGAATGTTCTCCTGAATCTTTCCGCCGCCCCATTCTACGGTGACAGGAATGGGGCGGATGTCCACCAGGGATTTGACCCCGCTGAGGACGTAGGCCATGCGGCCTAAAATCCGTTTCTCCTCTTGGGGTGTGGAGTAGGCCACATCGGAGAAGGCACCGAAGGCGGCGACATAGGTAAACCACAGGTCGTTGAAACTGCCCACATCCAAGTGGCGCGGTGTGCCCGCCACGGCGATGTTGGCGGCTTGGAGGGTGTCCAGAGACAGCCCCAGGCTGGAGGCAACATCGTTGGTGGTGCCACTGGGCAGGTAGCCCAAAATGGGGGGCTGTTCCAATCGCATCAGGCCGGAGACGGCTTCGTTGAAGGTGCCGTCTCCACCGGTGGCGACAATGCGGTGGTAGTCACCACCCCGTTGGGCGATGACGTCTGTAATCTCCTTGGCTCGACTGGTGGGGTAGACGGTGATGGAGAAATCTGCTTGGGCAAACCGCTGGATAATTTGCATCAAATGGGTTGCAACGCTACCACTACCCGCATTGGGGTTGACAAAAAACAACATATTTTCCATGGTTATGACCTCATTTCAAGAGCGATGATTCTGCTGGATTTAGTAGCCGTACATAGCGGCCAGCTCGTCTTCTAGTTGGGAGTGGGGGATGGCTACGTTGTTGTAGTTGACGGCGAAGTCGTATTGGTTCACATATCCCTCTTGGATGGCAACTTGCTTGTCATAGAGTAGATCGTCATCGGCGGTGGTGTACCAGGTGTCGTCTGCTTTAGAGCCGACGAAGTACATGATGTGGTAGCCATAGGAGGTTTCCACAATGTCGGTGTCGCCATATTGGCGGGATGCGTCGAAGCACCATGCGTCAAAGGTTTCCACCATTTGACCGGTGTAGATGTCGGTGTACAGACCACCGGTGGAGGCGGAGCCTGGGTCTTCGGTGAACTCGGTTGCCATGGCGGCGAAGGAGTCTTCGGTGGCTTCGCCGGCTTCCCAGTCAGCCAGAAGGGCTTCTGCTTCTGCCAGGGCGGCGGCCCAGCTCTCTTCGCTGTAGACCACGGAGCCGTATTCATCGGTGGTGGAGTTGCCGTCGTCTTTGGGGGTGATCAGCACGTGGCGGGCATCCACCAGAACGCTGTCCTTGGTCACACCGTAGTAGGTGTAGTTGTCCACATTTTCATCGTAGTATGCCAGGATTTCTTCCTCGGTGTTGGACACGTCGGCGGTTTTTTGTTGGATGAAGTCCATGGCGGTCAGGGACAGCATCACGTGTTGCATAAAGGAATCCATGGTGGCATGGGGGCCGTAGAAGCTGATCAGATAGTCTTCTGCATCGGCAAAGCCCTGGGCAACCACATCGGTGGTCAGTTGGGCTTCGATGTCTTCGGCATAGACTGCGTACATTTCGGACAGCACAAAGCCTTCTGCTTGGGCAGCGCAGTAGAGGGCGGCTTCTTGTTGATAGGAGTAGACAGCGCCTTGTACCAGCATATCTTGGATGGATTGGGTTTCGCTGAGCATTTGGGTGGCCAGGGATTGGCTGGGATCCATAATCATGGTGATATAAGAGCCGTATTCACTGAAGAAGTTCATGTATTGTTGGTAGTAATAGTAGTTGAACAAGGTGTTGTTCATCTCTTGATCGCCTACGGTTGCCACTACGGTGTTGGCAATTTCTTCGGTGAGCAGTTCATCGTCAATGACGAAGTCGTGGGGGATGAAGACGCCGTCTTCGTCCACCATGGCGAGGGTGATGTCGGAGGTGAACTCGCCGGAGGTGGCAGAAACCACAGTCTCTTGGGCAACGGTGAGTTCGGTAACGGTCTCGGTGGGCTCTGCTGTTGTATTGAAGGCAATCAGGCCAGTGGCAACCAGTGTACCAATGGTGGCCAACAGCACCACCGCTGCAGCGCCAGCAATGAGGAGCCACTTGGTGTTGGAGGGTTTCTTCTCTGTTGGGGCTTCTACTGCGGCCTCCACAGGGGTTTCTTGGTCTTTGCCACAGGCGGTGCAACTGGATTGATTTTCATCCATTTCGTTGCCACAAAATTTACAGTTCATTGATGTTTTCTCCTTCGATTTGGGTTTTCCTAGTTTTGGACGGTTTGTACATAATTTTCCAACTCAACCAGGGCAATGTTTTTTTCAGTTACCGTGGTTGGGTAGTCCAGCATGATTTGGGCGAAGGCATTTTGGAATGTCTCGGCGCGCAGGTCGGCTTCGGCGGTTTTTTGCCAAAGGGTGGTGTCGGTCTCCTCTACATAGTAGACGATGACCCACCCGGATTCCGATTTGACCAATCCGGTGTCCCCGGGCTGGCGGTCTTCTGCGAAGACCCAGGTAGCCAACTCGCCAGTCAAACTGCTTTGGGAAATCTCCGCCATCAGTCCACCTTGGTAGCGGGTGATGGCATCGCTGGAGTAGGCGGCTGCCATGGCGGAGAAGTCGTCTTGGTTGCCACCTTCAGATTGCCAGGTGGCATAGAGCGTTTCGGCGGCCTTTTCCGCATTTTCCCAGGCTACCGTGTCGGTGAGATTGGTGGGGGACTGGAGGACGATGCGGATGGTTGATAACTTTTCGTCGGTTTTATAGACGGAATTGTCCCAGTAGGTGCCACCGTTGTCGTCGTAATAGGTCTCCACCTCTTGGTCTGTGAAGACCGGCAAATTGTAGAGATAATCGGCATAGGCATCGGCCAGATAGGAGTGGTACAGGTATTCAGACAGGGTTTCCAAAGAGGCATCTTCCCCATAGGACTGTTGGATATAGGCATCCACATCGGCGGTGCCGTCTTCGTTGAGCAGTCCCAGTTCCAGAGGGGTTTCTGCGAAGCTGGCTAGGTTGGCATCCAACTCGGCCTGGCGGGCGATGGGGAGCTGGTAGTCTGTCACCATGGCGGCATTGACCATGGCCAAGGTCTCTTCCACAGTGGTCATGGTTTTGCCCAAAATATAGTCCTGCCAGGTGGAGGAATCGTCGTACATCTGGTCAGACAGAGGCTTGGACATATCCAATGTGGCGGGAATCTGGTTGCCCAGGGACATGAGGTAGTAGGAGTATTCGCTCCAGAAATAGTAACCCAGCTGGGTATTGTCTAAGGTGATGTCCCCACAGACGACAACTGGTTCTTCCGAGGGTGTGGAGGACGAAGGTGTGTCTGCTACATGGAGCAGGAGGCCGGCTAAAATACAGGCCAGCAATACAAATCCCAGGAGCCAAAGGGTGGGCTTGGTTTTCTTGGGAAGGTCAGGTTGCAAAAAGATTCCTCCTTTCGGTGGGGGGGTATTGTTTTCTAATTTATTCAGTTTACCACAATTTGCACGATTTATCAATGGGTCATACTGGGATACCTATGAAATTTCTGTAAATCTACTTGAATATTGGATTGTCACCTTGAATTTTGGGGTGAAAACTGATAGAATAAGATATTATAACTTTTGACAATAGGCCGTCAGGCCGTTAGGGCGAAGCCCTGTTGGTGTAAGCCAACATTGTCAAAGTTACACGGCTTTGGTTCGCCCACAGGGCGGTAGC
>JAWXUJ010000089.1:0-5800 GCA_044432765.1 Eubacteriales bacterium
TTCGCCCATACGGCGCACCGCTTGGTCAAAGGTGTCAGACATACCATAGACCGCCGCCAGAAACAGATTGCCAAAGCTCTGCCCCGCCAAGATACCCTCGGTGAAGCGGTAGTCAATCAGCTGTTCCATTGTGGGCTCTGTGTTTGCCAGAGCCAAAATACAGTTACGGATGTCGCCGGGGGGGAGCATTTTCAAATCCTCCCGCAGTGCGCCAGAACCGCCCCCATCGTCTGCTACGGTTACGATGGCGGTGATTTCTTTTGTATATCGCTTCAGCCCTCGGAGCATGGCGGACAGACCGTGTCCACCGCCGATGCACACCACCTTGGTGGAGCCTTTGCCCGGGCGATAGACTTTGACGGTTTCTTCAAACAGTAGACCCATAACAATCCTCTCCTACTCTCTGGATAGGTCACGGTGTCCCAGGTGGGTCACAAAGCCCATCTTGGTGACAGCTTCTGCCAGTTCTTTTGCCACCGCCACAGAGCGATGGTGACCGCCGGTACAACCCACGGCAATGACCAAGCTGGTCTTTCCCTCCTCCACGTAGTAGGGCAGTGTCATGGTCAGCAATTCCGTGGTTTTCTCCACAAAGTCTTTGGTCTGTTGATAGGAAAATACGAAATCACGGACAGGGGCATCCAGCCCTGTCTTGTGCTTCAAGTCGTCAATGTAAAATGGATTGGGCAGGAATCGCACATCGAATACCAAATCTGCGTCAATGGGCAAGCCGTGCTTGAACCCAAAGGACAGGACTTGGACATTCATGGCATGGTCCCGCTGTTCCCCAGCGAATAGATTGGTTAGAACACCCCGCAGTTTACCAGAAGACAGGTGGGAGGTGTTGACGATAAAGTTAGCACGGTTGCGAATGGGCTCCAACAATGCCCGCTCCCGCTGAACAGCGCCCAACAGGTCAGCACCGTCCCGGTTTAAGGGGTGGGTTCTGCGGGTTTCTTTGTACCGCTTGATTAGGACGGGGGTTTCCGCTTCGATGAACACCACGGAGTAGGCACAGCCCAGTTGTTCCACTTCCTCCAGTGCCTTGCAGAAGCCCTCGAAGCTGACACCACTGCGGACATCGGTAACCAGTGCCACACGGTCATACCGTCCCTTGGTTGCCATGCACAGTTGGGCAAACTGAGGAATCATCTCCTCTGGCAGATTGTCCACGCAGTAGAACCCCAAGTCCTCCAAGGTGGACAGAGTGCGGCTTTTGCCACCGCCCGACATTCCCGATACAATCAAAAATTCCATAGAATCCTCCTATAGTACACGCAGTTCTGATTCCAAGTCAACACCGCTGTGAGCTTTGACCTGTGCCTGGACTGCTTCCATCAATTCCAAAACATCACGGCAGGTGGCCCCGCCTTTGTTGATGACAAATCCACTGTGTTTTTCCGACACGCAAGCGCCACCTACGGTCAAACCCTTCAGCCCTGCCTGGTCGATGAGGGCGGCGGCATAGCCACCCACTGGTCGCTTAAAGGTACTGCCCCCAGAGGGGTATTCCAAAGGCTGAGACATCCGCCGTTTTTGAGAAAACTCCGCCATTTTATTGGAAATTCCCTCTTTGTCTCCAGGAATCAAGGAAAACTCTGTCTCTAAAATCACGCAGTTTTTGTCCTGAAAACCACTGTGGCGGTAGGACAGCTCCTGGGCTTCTCCGGCAAAGGTCTCCATGGTGCCATTCATGTACATGACCTTGGTAGCCATTGCCACCTGCACCATCTCCCCGCCATAGGCACCGGCGTTCATAAAGATACCACCGCCAACGGTGCCGGGGATGCCGTGGGCAAATTCCAGGCCAGAAAGTCCCAAATCCCGGGCGAAAGTCGCCAGTTTCGCCATGGTCACACCACTCTGAGCGATGATGGTGGTATCGCCAGTCTGCACCAGATTGGTCAGACCACGGTGGGTGGAAATGACCAACCCTTCCACTCCGCTGTCTGCCACCAAAACATTAGAACCAGCCCCTAAAATGGTGGTTTTCACCTGGTTTTCTCGACTAAATTGGAGCAGTTCCCCCAATTCCTCCACGGTTTTGGGAATGGCGAAGGCCTCTGCGTTACCACCCAACCGAAAGGAGATATGGCTTGCCATTGGCTCGTCAAATCGAAGGTCGATGCCCTCCAATTTTTGTATGTCAATCATCCATTGTTTCATAGATAAACTCCTTCTATAGACCCAGGGGAATTTGACTGCGAACGCTGTCCACGTAGTCCATGTCCAAGTCCACCAGCACCATTCCCGTCCTGTCGTCCATTTGGTGGAGGACGGTGCCCCACGGAGACACGGCGATGGAGTGACCGTAGGCCTGGTAGCCCGTCTCCGGGCAGGCGCTACTGACCCCAACGGTGTAGCACTGATTATCCACAGCCCGCCCTCGGAACAGCAGTTCCCAGTGGGCAGGGCCAGTGGTGGGGTTGAACGCGGCGGGGACGAAGATGGCCTTCGCTCCCAAGTCCACCGTCTGCCGTGCCAAATCCGGGAACCGGATGTCAAAGCAGATGACCACACCCACTTTGCCCCAAGGGGTGTCAAACACGGTGGGACTATCCCCTGCCGTCAAGGTGTCAGACTCTTTGAAATACTGCCCACCCGCCACATCAATATCGAACAGGTGAATTTTTCGGTGCTTGCCAATTTGGTTGCCCTGTGGGTCGAAGACGTAGCTGGTGTTGTAGACCTTGCCGTCCTCCAACTCCGGCACACTGCCACCAATCAGGTGGATATTGTGGGCTTTTGCCATAGTTTGCAGTGCAATCCAGACTGTGTCCCCCTGTTTTTGGGCATACTGTGGAAAACAGGCGGTGTCGTAGGGACAGACGAACATCTCCGGCAAAACCACCAAATCTGCCCCCTGACGCTTAGCCTGTGCGACATAGGATTCCGCCGCCTCTAAATTGCGCCATTGGTCGGCTGTAACCATCATTTGTACCATTGCAATTTCCATAGATTCACCCACCTATCCCATTTTAAATCTAGTTTCGTAATCTATATCATATCACAAAACCTCCAGATTGTACAGTTCGATTTTCTATGATGAACCACCAAAGACTTCACAGACTATTTACAATTTTTTATCATACTGACTATACACTTTTTCCCCTTTTTGTGTTATAATATGTTGACGAAATCTCCTATTTTGTCGAAAGGTGGTTTTTTATGAAAGAACGCTCCGTGCGCAAATCCATGTTGCTCATCGCATTCACCTTGATTCTGGCTTGGATGCTCTGGAACTACCAATGGTTTTGGAGCATGATTCAGAGTGGCAGTACCGTTTCGGCCCCCTTTGTGGTGGGACTGGCTATGGCCTTTATCCTGAACATTTTAGTGACATTTCTGGAAAAGCCCATGGCGAAAAAACTGCCAAAATTAGCGCGTCCTCTAGCCATTGTGTTTGCCTTGGTTCTGATCGCCGCTGCCCTGCTGATTCTTATGGTTTTGATTATTCCTCAGATTGGATTGTCCTTCCAAATGGTCGGTCAGCAAATGCCCACCCTTTGGGCCAACGCCCTGTCCTGGATTGCGGATACCGCCACCCACTACAACCTGGATCTCAGCCGACTGGAAACTCTGCAAATTGACTGGGTTGCTCTGTCCAACACCGTGGTTTCCTTCTTCCAAGAGCACGGCTCCGATCTGATTGGCACCACCGTCAGCGCCACCTCCAGTGTATTCACCGGTCTGCTCAACTTCTTCCTGGGGCTGATTTTCGCCATCTACATCCTTCTGCAAAAAGAGACGTTGTACCGCCAATCCACCCGACTGCTTCGGGCTTGCATCCCACAGAAATGGGCGGACTTGTTCCTCCGCTGGTGCTCTGTTGCCGCAACCATTTTCCGTAGCTTTGTCTCCGGTCAGTTGATTGAGGCCGTCATCATCGGTGTGCTCTGCTTTGTCGGTATGGCCATTCTCCAATTCCCCTACGCCGCCATGATCTCCGCCCTCATCGGCTTTACCGCCCTGATTCCCATTGTGGGTGCCTTCATTGGCACCATTGTGGGCGCGTTTTTGATTCTCATGGTGTCCCCCATGCAAGCCCTCTGGTTTGTCATTTTCCTGTTGGTGCTCCAACAGTTGGAGGGCAACCTGATTTACCCTAAAGTGGTTGGAAAATCCGTTGGACTGCCCGGCCTGTGGGTTCTGTTCGCCATCACCATCGGCGCTAGCCTGGGCGGTGTGATGGGTATGCTTCTGGCTGTGCCCATCTGCTCCTTTGTCTACTGCGTCCTGAAGGAATTTGTCGCCTATCGACTAGATCGTCATTCTGAGACGTAACGTCGTGGCGCGGATATAGAGCAAGCGTAGCGCCTCGCCCTATACATTCACCCTTCACCAAAAAGTGTTACCCTGCAATGCCCTATGGCATGAATATATATTTAAGGTAGGTTTATTATGCAAAAAACAAAAATCATCTGTACCCTCGGTCCCGCGTCTGCTGACAAGGAAACCGTTCGTAAGTTGGTAAAAAACGGCATGAACGTTGCCCGTTTCAACTTCTCCCACGACTCCCACGCTCAACAGCTGGTCAAGCTGAATATGTTCCGGGAAGTTCGTGAAGAGATGGATCTCCCTCTGGCTACTCTGCTAGACACCAAAGGCCCCGAAATCCGCCTGTGTACCTTTGCCGAAGGCAAGGTCCAACTGACCGTCGGCAACGACTTCACCCTGACCACTCGCGAAGTAGATGGCGATGAAACCATCGTCTCCGTCTCCTACCCCAATATGCCTGTGGACGTATCCGTTGGCGGTCGTATCCTCCTGGACGACGGCCTGATTGAGCTGGTTGTCAAGGAAATCAAGGACGGTACCGACATCGTCTGCGAAGTTATGAACAGCGGTAAAATCTCCAACCGAAAAGGTGTCAACGTCCCCGGCGTTCACCTGTCCATACCCTATCTCAGCGAAAAAGACACCGCCGACATCATCTTCGGCGCAGAACAAGAGTTCGACTTCATCGCTGCCTCCTTCGTCCGTACCGCCCAAGACGTGATGGACATCCGTCACATCCTGACCCAACACGGCGGTCACCAAGTGAAAATCATCGCCAAGATTGAAAACGCAGAAGGCGTGGAAAATCTGGACAAAATCCTCCAATATGCCGATGGCATCATGGTTGCCCGTGGCGACCTGGGCGTTGAAATCGACCTGCAAGAGATTCCCATTCTCCAAAAAATGATGATTCGCAAGTGCCACCAACGAGGCAAAATGGTCATCATCGCCACCCAGATGTTGGAGAGCATGATGCACAACCCTCGCCCCACCCGCGCAGAAACCAGTGACGTTGCCAACGCCATCTATGACGGCACCAGTGCCATCATGCTGTCTGGTGAAACCGCCGCTGGCGCCTACCCTGTGGAAGCTGTCACCACCATGTCCACCATCGCAAAACGTGTGGAATCCGTCATCGACTACCAGAAGCGGTTCCGCAACCGTCGCGAAGAAAAATCTCCCTCCATCACCGATGCAATCTCCTATGCAACCTGCTCCACCGCCCACGACCTGGGTGCCGCCGCAGTCATCACTGTCACCGACTCCGGCAGAACAGCTCGCATGATCAGCAAATACCGCCCCGCAGTGCCCATCATCGCCTGCACCAGCAACCCTGTCACCTACCGCCAACTGGCTCTCCACTGGGGTGTGAAGCCCTACATGATTGATCGTTGCACCAACACCGATGATCTGTTGGAAGCCGCCACCAAGACCAGTCAAGACAACTGCGACTTCCTCAACGATGGCGACCTGGTTGTCCTCACCGCTGGTGTGCCTGTGGGTATGTCCGGCACCACCAACC
>JAWXUJ010000090.1:0-5781 GCA_044432765.1 Eubacteriales bacterium
AGCGGGGCAGTCCATTCGAGAAATTGGCCTAGCTGGCACAACTCCAAGTCTGGCACTCCCACCATGGGTGGCCTGATTTTCATCATCGCCGCCGCCTTGGCTATGATTGTTGGCGGTTGGCAGGAGATGGTGGAAGGCAATTTTGACCACCTGTTTGTTTTGGTGTTTTCCTGCCTCTTCGGTGGCATCGGTTTTCTCGATGACTACTTGAAGGTGAAGAAAAAGCAAAACCTGGGATTGACTTCCCTCCAAAAATTGGCACTGCAACTGGTGGTATCTGGTGTTTACGTCCTGCTCCTCCGTTGGAGCGGTCACGTCACCGGTGAGCTTTACATCCCATTCCTCAACGACAGCTACGCCGTCAACTGGATTGTCTACATGGTCTTTGCCGTCTTTGTCATTGTGGGTTGCGTCAATGCCGTCAACCTGACCGACGGCATCGATGGCCTGGCAACTGGCGTCACCATTCCGGTTATGGTATTTTTCGCCGTGCTGGCTCTGACATGGGGCAATGGCCTGTTGGCTCTGTTTCCCGCAACTCTGGTGGGTGGTCTGTTGGGCTTTTTGGTCTTCAACTTTTACCCCGCCAAGGTGTTTATGGGGGACACTGGCTCCCTGTTTTTGGGCGCCGCCGTCTGTGGCATGGCCTTTGCCTTGGATATGCCCTTGATTCTGATTCTCATTGGCATCATCTACATTATGGAGACCGTCTCCGTGATTTTGCAGGTGGGTTACTTCAAACTGACCCACGGCAAGCGGATTTTTAAAATGACTCCCATCCACCACCATTTTGAAATGTGCGGTTGGAGCGAGGTGAAAATTTTCACCATCTTTACCACCATCACCGCCATCATGTGCGTGGTGGCCTACTTTGGAATCGCTGGGCGATATTAAATCATCAATCGAGGAGGACACATGGATAAATTACAGCCAAAGACAAAAGTAATTGTGGATGAAACCGGACTTTTGGACGTACCATTTCTGGTGTTGACCTTATTTCTGGTCGTAATTGGCGTACTGATGATGTTCTCTGCAAGCTATGCAAGAGCCTATGTGGAAACCGGCAACTCTGCCTATTATTTTGCTCGTCAAGGCGGTTTTGCCCTTGGCGGCATTGTGGTTATGCTGTTTGTCAGCAGGCTGAATTATCAAATGTGGCGCACCCTTTCCGTCCCTATTTTGCTTGCCTCTATTTTTCTGTTGATTTTGGTGCCTATCGTTGGGTTTGGCGATGATGTTGGCTCTCGCCGTTGGCTTAGCGTATTCGGCATTACATTCCAACCCTCGGAGATTGCCAAGGTGGCGGTTGTGTTAACATTTGCTGCCATGATTGCGTCCTACCGGGAGAAGATGGAAACGCTTCGCTTCGGTGTGTTACCCTTTGTTGGAATTTTGGGCGCCATTGCCTTTTTGCTGGTGCTCCAACCCCACCTGTCCGCCACCATCATCATCTTAACCACCGGCGCAGTGCTCATGTTTTTGGGCGGTACGAAAATCCGTTGGTTCGTCATTGGTGGGATTGTCGCCGTGGGTGGATTTTTGATTTACCTGGAAATGCAAGGCTATGCCAGTGTCCGCATTAGCGCCTGGCAGGACCCCTTCGCCGATGCCCAGAATTCTGGGTTCCAAATCGTCCAGTCCCTTTATGCCATCGGTTCCGGTGGACTCAACGGTTTGGGATTGGGCAAAAGTCGCCAAAAATACCTGTATCTGCCAGAAGAGCACAACGACTACATCTTCGCTGTCTGGTGTGAGGAGATGGGCTTTCTTGGGGCGGTGTTCCTCATTGTCCTCTTCCTGCTCTTGATTATGCGTGGCTACTGGATTTCCATCCATGCAAAAGACCGGTTCGGCTCCCTGGTGGCGGCAGGATTTAGCACCTTGTTGTTGGTGCAGGTGTTCCTCAACATCGGGGTGGTCACCAACTTCTTGCCCTCCACGGGCATCTCCCTGCCCTTCTTTTCCTACGGTGGTACGGCTCTGCTGATTCAGCTGTTTGAAATGGGAGTCATCCTGAATATTTCTCGCTTCAACAAGCGAAACCTGCTGTAAGGAGGAACTGGAATGCGTATTTTATTCACCTGTGGTGGCACAGGCGGACACATCAACCCTGCCATTGCCGTGGCGCGGGAGTTTCAAAAGCATCACTCAGACTGCCAGATTCTCTTCGTCGGCGCAGAGGGCGGCATGGAATGTAACCTGGTGCCAAGAGAGGGATTTGCCATTAAAACTGTGAAAATCTCCAACTTTCGTCGGAAATTAAACTGGGATGGCATCACCCACAATCTCCAATCCTTGTCCAATATGGTCAACTCTCAGAAAAAGGCGAAGGCCATTCTCAAGGAATTTCAACCGGATGTTATCGTGGGTACCGGTGGCTATGCCAGCTATCCGGCTCTGAAGGCCGGTGCCAAAATGGGTATCCCAACGGCTGTCCATGAGTCCAATGCCGTAGCCGGCTTGACCACCAAAATGGTGGCGAAAAAAGCCGACTGCATCCTACTCAACTTCGAGGACGCAAAGGCAGACTACCATAATCCAGAGCGGATTCAAGTGGTGGGTATGCCTGTCCGCGACGAATTTCTCTTCGGTGATCGGCAAAAGGCCAGAGCAGAGCTTGGTTTGGATGAACGCCCCTACATCGTCTCTTGTTGGGGTAGTCTGGGTGCCAAGGTGATGAACGAGAAAATGGCTGACTTCATGGTACAAGACCGGAATGGTGGCCTCAATTTCCAAATGACCCATGCCACTGGAAAACTGGGCTGGACATGGATGCCAGCCTATCTGAAAGACAACGGTGTTGCCAATATTCCCAGTTTAAAGGCTGTGGAATATGTCTATAATATGCCCACCCAAATGGCGGCGGCTGACCTGGTCATCGCCCGGGCGGGGGCTGCCACGATTGCAGAAATCTGCGCCGCTGGTACGCCCTGTATCCTGGTGCCGTCTCCCAATGTGGTGGGGGATCATCAGATGAAAAATGCAAAAATTCTAGAACGCCACGGAGCCGCCGTGGTGTTGGAAGAGGCCAATATCACCGGTGAAAGTCTGTATCAGTTGGCAACCGAACTGCTGAATCACCCAGAAGATTTGGTGAAAATGAAGAGAAATCTCCACAAACTGGCGGTGGTAAATTCGGCAGAACGAATTTACCAGGCCGTTATGTCCCTGATTTAGACACCACAATCCGACCCTTCGCATACCATGAAATAAGAATTTATTTGGATGGATGTGGAGGAATTGATGAAGAAAATAGTAGTCCATGGCGGTCGGCCTCTGGAGGGGCTCGCCCAGATTCACGGTGCCAAAAACAGCGTATTGCCTATTTTGGCGGCCTGTGTCCTAAACCGTAGTCAGTGCATTTTGAAAAACTGCCCCGCTATTTCCGATGTGGACACGGCGGTGGCGATTTTGGAGCATTTAGGTGCCAAGGTGGAGCGAGAAGGCGCCACCATTTCCGTGGAGGCACGACAGATTACCCGCTGTAGCATCCCCCGCCACCTGATGGAGGATATGCGCTCATCCGTTCTGTTTATGGGTGCCCTTTTGGGGCGGTGTGGCGCGGTAGAATTGACTGCACCAGGCGGTTGCGCCTTGGGAGAGCGTCCGGTGGACTTCCATCTTTACGCTATGGAACAGATGGGCGTTCTCTGCACCGACGACGGCGACTGCATCCGGTGCGTGTCTCCATTATTGAAAAGCTGTACCATCCACTTGCCTTTGCCCAGTGTGGGGGCAACGGAAAATGCCATCCTGGCGGCAACTGGATGTATGGGATGTGTCACCATTGAAAACGCGGCAAAAGAGCCTGAAATCCTGGATTTGGCGAACTTTTTGCGGGCCATGGGCGGAGATGTGAGAGGCGCGGGAACGGACACCATCGTCATCCAGGGAAAACAAACACTGCATACTCTGGTCTACACGGTCATGGCTGACCGAATTGAGACCATTACATATCTGTCCGCCGTGGCTCTGTGCCAAGGGGACGTATTCCTAGAAGGTGGACGACTGGATACCTTGCTACCGGTGGCAGATGCCCTGGTGGAAAGCGGTTGCCAACTTTTCCAAGAACGGCGAGGTGTTCGCATCCGTGCCATTGGGCGAAGGGTTCCACCTCAGCCCATTGTCACCGCGCCCTACCCGGGATTTCCCACCGACGGACAGCCACTTTTGATGGCAGCTATGTTGAAGTCGGTGGGTACCACCGAGATTACAGAGACCATTTTCTGCCAACGAATGTGTCAAGTGGAGCCGTTTACCTCCATGGGTGTCGATATTCGGTGTTACGGTCAGCGAGCTTTGGTGCGCGGAGTTGCCAAACTCCACGGCGCAACCATGGAGGCCACGGATTTGCGCTGTGGCGCCGCACTGGTGGTGGCATCATTGGGGGCAGAGGGGCAAAGCACCATCACCAACGTCCACTATATCCAACGAGGCTACCAGGATTTGGTGCCCCAGCTCCATGATTTGGGCGTAGACATTACCATTTACAACTGACAAAAAGGAGGGTTTGCCATGGCGACGCAAGAGCCAAGAAGACCATCAAATGGAGGTAGACCCTCCCAAAGACGAAGCACATCCAATGCAGGTGCATCCACCCAAAGGCGAAGACCGCCACAGGAACGACAGCCGGAAAGAAGGAACAGTCGTCCACGACCCAACCCATCCCAACGCCCACCGCGGAAGTCCACCAGAAGACCACGAAAACGGCGCACCATTGCGGAAGTGACCTACACCCCCAGCACATGGTACCGGATTTTGTCCCTGCTTTTGGTGGTGGTGGTATTTGTGGCTGGCATTGCCATCTTCTTCCGGGTGGAGGAAATCGCTGTCACCGGCAATGCCCTCTACACTGTGGAGGAACTACAAAATGCCAGTGGTGTGGAGGAGGGGGACAACCTACTCATACTGTCCAAAGGCGATGTAGCCGGTAGCATTATGGCGGTGCTCCCCTATGTGGAGGAAGTTCGTATCAGCAAGGAACTGCCCAACCGCTTGACCATCACCATCGTGGAAAGCGAGGCCTCCTATATGGTCAGTGGGGACGATGGAAACTGGTGGCTCATCAATTCTGAGGGCAAACTCCTGGAGCAGGCCGATGCCATCGCCGGCACCTATCCCACCATCTCTGACCTAGTCGTAATAGAACCGGTGGCGGGTATGGACATGGAAACGGAGAATCCTGACGTAGCCGATGCCGCCGTGGCGGTGATGAAACAACTGGAATCCACCGACTACCTGGGAAAAATCGTGGAAATTAACGTGGAAAAACCATATGAAATCATCATGTATTACGAGGACATCTATCAAATCGAACTGGGTGGTTACGACCAAATGTCCTATAAAATTCAATATTTAACCGCTGTTTTGGAACAACTTCGAGAGACGGAAACCGGGATTATTGACCTGACTTTAAGTGAGGAAAACGTGGCTAGATTCCGCCCTTGGTAATCTTACCAGAAAATACCAGGAAAAAACCCAAAAAAAGTGAAAGATTTTAGTTGACCATAAGACAATTTCGCGGTACAATAGAAGGAAGAATATACAAGTAAATTTGTGCTACGTATGTGTAGTGAATATACAGGAGGATATATCATGGCTGAGGTTTATAAGGATAAGGTTGTTGCCATCAAGGTCATCGGTGTTGGTGGCGCTGGTAACAATGTCGTCAACCGTATGATTGCCGCCGACATGAGCGGTGTGGAATTTGTGGTTGTCAATACGGACAAGCAGGATTTGAACAAATCCAAATGCCCAAACAAAATTCAAATCGGTGAAAAG
>JAWXUJ010000091.1:0-5776 GCA_044432765.1 Eubacteriales bacterium
TGCAAGGTCTTCGGTGGCGACCGCCGCATCAGCCTGTGCCGTGAGTTGACCAAGCTCCACGAAGAGGTGTTGCGGATGACCTTCGACGAAGCCGTGGCCTACTACGTAGAAAAAGACCCTCGGGGCGAATATGTCCTCATCATCGAAGGCGCGCCCAAACAAGAAGACGAACTGCCCACCATGGAAGATGGCCTGGAACGTGTCCGCCTTCTCATGGAAGACGGTGCCAGTCGAAAAGATGCAGTCAAACAAGCCGCCAAAGAACTGCGCATCCCCAAAAACCAACTGTATGAAGCCTCCTTACAATCATAAAAAAAGTCGCCCAATCGGGCGACTTTTTTGCATTTACATCATTTTTCCTTTTCTCCCGCATCATCACTTTGTTGCAAATAGAGTTCTTCGCATTCTTGCTGTATTTGTATGAGCTTTACAATCGCATCTTCTGTTGCGCCAAATAGTTTGAAGTACAACTCTTTGTAGTCAACCATCCCATCACCTCCCTTAATCAGGCTATACATAGACTAATAGTAGCACACATAGCCTATATTTTGCAACCACTTTTGGTAAAATAATTGTGGTAGGTGATAAATATGGACACAGTTAAGACCATAAAAAGCAGAATTCTTACCCTCTGTGGTGAACGAGACATCTCTATCAACAAATTGGCAACCCTTTGTGGCTTGCCCCCTTCCTCCATCAAAAACATCCTATACAACAAGAGTCAAAATCCTAAAATCCTCACCATCAAAATGATTTGCGATGGACTAGGTATCACCTTAGGGGAATTCTTCTCCACAACAGCATTTGACCATTTAGAACAAGAATTAAAATAAACACGAAAAAGTCGCCCAATCGGGCGACTTTTTGCTTGTAACCATTCCTAACGCCTAACTAAAACAGGCTGACTTGGCTGGTTTCTGGGAGGTCGCCGAAGGCGCCGGCTTGTTTTAGGTTTTCGATGTGGGTTTTGGAGACTTTGGGGCAAGCTCTGGAGAACTCTTCAATGGAGATGAAGTGCTGTCCTTTGCTACCCTCCATCATGTCCCAGGCCGCCGTTTCACCCAAGCCCGCCACAGAGATAAAGGGTGGCAACAGTTTGCCGTCCTGGATGTTAAACTTGGTGGCATGGGAACTGTATAGGTCGATGAAATCGAAGGTGAAACCACGGAGATAGAACTCATAGCACAGCTCCATGGTGGTTTTCAAATCTTCGTCTTTGTTGGAGGCCTCTGGGTTGTCGTTGATGTCCTTGATAGCCTGCAAAACCAATTCTTTCCCCCGGGTCATCAAGGCGGCATCGAAGCCACCTTTTTGGCTACGGCGGTAGAAATAGGCCGAGTAGAACGCCAGAGGGTGGTGCACCTTGAACCAGGCAATGCGAAAGGCCATCATAACGTAGGCCACGGCGTGGGCTTTAGGGAATAGGTACTTGATTTTTTTGCAGGATTCAATGTACCAGGTGGGGACATTCGCCGCCACCATTTCCTCTTCTGCACCAGGAGGTAGGCCACGTCCTTTCCGGACTCCCTCCATGATTTTGAAAGAGCGTTGCTCCGGCATACCGTGCTGAATCAGGTAGATCATAATATCATCACGACAGCCGATGGCATCCTTAACCGAGGCGGTGCCGGAGACAATCAAGTCTTTTGCGTTGCCAAGCCACACATCTGTGCCGTGGGAGAAGCCTGAGAGACGCACCAAAACGTCGAACTCACTGGGTTGGGTGTCCATCAGCATCCCGCGGACGAAGGAGGTGCCAAATTCTGGGATGCCACAGGCACCGGTTGACCCCAACAGTTTGTCGTCCTCAAATCCAAGGACGACGCTGGAGGTGAAAATGCTCATGGTGTCCTGGTCATCCAGAGGGATTTCCTGGGCATTCACCCCGGTCAAATCCTCCATCATCCGAATCATAGTGGGGTCATCGTGTCCCAACATATCCAGTTTTAGCAGATTTTCCTCCATGCAGTGGTATTCAAAGTGGGTGGTGATGGTGTTGGACTCCACATCATCGGCGGGACGTTGGACGGGGCAGAAATCGTAGATTTCATTCTCCGCCGGAATGACCACCAGACCGCCAGGGTGCTGGCCTGTGGACTTTCGAACACCGACGCAACCGGCGGCAAGCCGGTTTTCCTCGGCCTTGCTTTCGGTGCGGTTCCGCTCTGCCAGGTATTTCTTGGCGTAGCCATAGGCTGTTTTTTCGGCAATGGTGCCGATGGTTCCCGCCCGGAATACCTGGGTTGCACCGAACATCTCCACGCAGTAGGCGTGAGCCTGGGCTTGGTACTCTCCGGAGAAGTTCAGATCGATATCGGGAACTTTGTCCCCGCCAAATCCCAAGAACGTCTCAAAGGGAATATTGAAGCCGTCTTTTTCGTACTGTGCCCCACAGTGGGGGCAGTGGTCGTCAGGCAAATCGGCACCGCAGGCCACCCCTTTGGGGATGTCGAAGGTGGCGAATTTACACGCGGGGCAACGGTAGTGGGGCGGGAAGGAATTAACCTCGGTAATGCCCGACAGATAGGCCACAATGGATGAGCCAACGGAGCCACGGGAGCCGACTAAATAGCCGTGCTCCAAGGAGTTTTGTACCAGTCGTTGGGCAGACATATAGATGACATCGTAGTGACAACTGATGATGTCATTTAGTTCAGTTTCCACCCGTTTGACCATGAGTTCAGGGGGGTTTTTTCCGTATAGACGTTCCAGTTTTCCGTAGACCAACTCATTCAAATCCTCTACAGAATTGGCGATGGAGGGGGCGAACAAGTTGTGGGGCACCGGGCGCAACACCTCGCACATGTCGGCAATTAAGTTGGTATTTTCCACCACGATTTCCATGGCGGTTTCCTCGCCCAAGTAGGCGAATTCCCGAAGCATATCGTCGGTGGAGCGGAAGTAGAGAGGCAGATCTCGGTCGCAATCGGAGAAGCCTTTGGAGGCCAAGAGCATCCGGCGGTAGATTTCATCCTCTGGGTCCATATAATGAACGTCCCCAGTGGCGACCACCGGCTTGCCCAGTTCCTTGCCCAATGCGATGACGGTGCGGTTGAAGTCCCGCAACTGCTCCACGCTGTCTGCCAAACCCTTGTCCAACATAAACATATTGTTGCAAATGGGTTGAATCTCTAAAAAGTCGTAAAAACTGGCAATTCGCACCTGTTCTGCATGACTTTTTCCGTCAATAATGGCCTGAAACAGATCTCCCGCTTCACAGGCGGAGCCGATGATAAGGCCTTCCCGCCACTGTATTAGCTCTGATTTGGGAATCCGCGGTGTTTTGCGGAAGTATTTCAGGTGACCGTAGGACACCAGGCGGTACAGGTTCCGCAGACCCACCTGATTTTTAGCGTAGATGATCATATGCCGGGAACGCAGACTGTTGAGCGGTCTGCCGGTTTTGGACTCTACCATGGAGCGATTGATGTCCGCCGTGGAGGTCACGCCCCGCTCTTTCAGCATGGGGATGAATTTTTCCATCATATACCCCAATGTCTTGGCATCGTCCACCGCCCGATGGTGGTTGAAGGCCGGCAAATCCAGCGCCTCAGCCACCAGATTCAGCTTGTATTTCTTCAGGCTTGGCAGCAGATTTTGCGCCAGCACCAGGGTGTCCACATAGGTAGGCTCGAAGGGGATGTCCAGTTCCCGGCAGGCGGCGCTGATGAAGCCTATGTCAAACTCCGCATTGTGGGCGACCAAAGGACGGTTGCCCACAAACTCCAAAAAGCCGGGCAAAACCTGGTCGATGGTGGGGGCATCTTTCAACATAAAGTCGGTGATGCCGGTCAAATCAATGATTTTTTGGCTGAGCATCTTGCCTGGATTCACCAGAGTTTGAAACTCCTCCACCATCTCACCGTTGCGGTAGACAGCGGCACCGATTTCAGTGATTTTCTCCGTACGGTTGGACAATCCTGTGGTTTCCAGGTCGAATACCACGAATTCATCCTCAAAAGATATGTGATTTCCTCCATGAACCGCCAGCTTTTCATCCACATCGTTGATGAAATAGGCCTCCACGCCGTAGAGCACCTTAATGAGCTCGTCGGTGCCAGCCACCTTGGCGTGTTCAGCAGCGTGCATGGCACCGGGGTAGCCTTGGAGTACACCGTGGTCGGTGATGGCGATTGCTTTGTGTCCCCATTTTGCCGCCAATTTCACCACATCCCCAGCTTTGGTCAGTGCATCCATGGCAGACATATTGGTGTGCAAGTGAAGCTCCACCCGCTTGTCTTTGGCGGTATCTTTCCGCTCCGGTTTGGAGCCAGCCATGACGGAATAAGGGCGGAGAACCATGCCGTTTTCAAAGGAGTCGAAGGCCATTTTCCCCTGGAGACGCACCCATTTCCCCGGTTTTTTGATGGCATCCAAAATGGGTTTGGCCTTGGCATTTTCCATAAACTGACTCACCCGCACAGAGCCTGTACGGTCGGTCACGTCAAAGTTGATGACGGTGGCATTGCGGGATTTGATATCCTTGTGGTTTACGGCGAAGACCTCGCCCTCCAAAATCACTGTGGCGGAGGCGATGCTCAAGGTCTCCATGGGGGCAGCTTGTCCGCGGAAGGGCTTGCCATAGATCAAATCCGTGTTGATTTCCACCGGTTTGGGCGGTGCCACTGTGCCGGTTTTCTTGTCGAACACCGGGGTGAATGCCATGTTTTTCACCGCCTCTTTCCGGATTTTTTCCGTTTGGGCGAAGAGTTCCTTCGGATCGGTGACCTCATTGGCATGAAGTTCCAGTTTGACCTGTCTGCCGAAATGGTCATCGATAAACCGCTCTGCCAGAGGCAGATGGGTGGTCAGCTGTGCCTTGCCGTTGGCTCGCAGGTCACAGTGAAGAACGTCGTCCTCCAACCGCCACTTGGCCCCTGCCAAAATGGCTCGCGCCGGGGAATAGGCGCGAGACAGGACGGTGCCCAAGTCACCAAAATTCATGGTTTCCAACAATTCTTCCGGGAAAACCGCCTGGATTTTTACCCGCTTGATGTTGAATTCCGACTCCAAATCCAGCTCCAACTGGTTGATGTCTCGACAGGTGACGTATTTGGGAAACTGCACCACAACCTCTAATGTTTTGGTGCTGGCATCTACGAAACCACGACAAATCACTGCCTGCTTGACAGCAGGCAGTGATTCTTCCGGTGGTGTAAACCCCTGAAACATATCCAAAAAGTAAACGATTTTTTTCTCGGTATCTTCCATTAAAGTTCCTCTATGTATCGTAATAATGTGGGCAAAAGTTGATCATATGGCACTTTTTCCTTCATTTCACCTTTGGCGAAGATGACGCCGCAGTCCACCCCGCCAGCTACGCCAATGTCGGCTTCTCGCGCCTCGCCGGGGCCGTTGACGATGCAACCCATCACCGCCACAGTGATGTTCTTTTTGCAGTTTTTCAAGGCTTCTTCCACGCCGTTTGCCAGGCCAATCAGGTCGATTTTCGTCCGTCCACAGGTGGGACAGGAGATGAAATTGACTCCTTCTGTGTGGAGGCCAACGGCCTTCAAAATGTCCTTGGCGGCATAGATTTCTCCCACTGGGTCCGCGGTGAGGGACACCCGCACAGTATCGCCAACGCCCAGTGCCAGTAGGCCACCAATGCCAGCAGCGGATTTGATGGTGCCCATGTGGGTGGTGCCAGTCTCCGTGACCCCTACGTGAAGGGGGTAGTCACAGGTGGCGGACAGCAGTTGATAGGCCTTCATCATGGTAGGCACATGACTGGATTTCATGGACACACAGATGTCATAGAAGCCCTCCTGCTCCA
>JAWXUJ010000092.1:0-5738 GCA_044432765.1 Eubacteriales bacterium
AAGGCCTTTGTCACAGAACTGGTCAAGGCCGAAGAGGCCGATGTCCACGGTTTTGAGGACAAAAAGGTCTTTGAGGGCTGTATGCCTGTGGAGGTCATGGCCCGCCGTGGTTTCGATACCCTCCGGTTTGGTCCCTTGAAGCCGGTTGGGCTGAAAGACCCCAAAACCGGTCGTGATCCCCATGCTGTGGTACAGCTCCGCAAGGACAATGCTGACGGCACCATCTACAATTTGGTGGGCTTCCAAACCCACTTGAAATTCCCAGAGCAGAAGCGGGTGTTTTCCATGATTCCTGCTCTTAAAAACGCGGAATTTGTCCGCTATGGTGTCATGCACCGAAACACCTTCCTCAACTCTCCACAGCTTCTCGACCGCTACTACGCCGACCGGAGAAACCCTCTGGTAGCCTTTGCCGGTCAGATGACCGGAGTAGAGGGTTACGTGGAATCCACTGCTTCTGGTTACCTGGCAGGCCTTTCCATGGCGGCAAAGGTTCTGGGCAAAGAGATTCCCCAGTTTCCACAGGAGACTGCCATGGGTGCGCTCAGCCTGTATATCAGCCAGGGCAGTGTGGCCAATTTCCAACCAATGAACGTGAACTACGGCATTTTGACCCCGTTGGGCTATCGGGTCAAGGGCAAAGCCAACAAAAATCTTGCCATCGCCAATCGTGGCCTGGAGATTCTGGCGACCATTGATGTGTCACTGGGATTGGAGGAGACAACATGAAAATTATCATCGATGCCATGGGTGGCGACAATGCCCCCGGCGAAATCGTAAAAGGTGCCTTCCGCGCCGCCGATGAACTGGGTGTCAAAGTGATTTTGGTGGGACAGGGCGATGCCATTCTGGAAGCCATGGGCAAAAACGGCGTGGACACCCTGCCCAAAGGCGTGGAAATTGCCCATGCCGATGATGTGGTGGATATGCACGACGACCCCACTTCCGTGGTGAAAAAGCGGAAGGACTCATCCATGATTGTGGGACTCCGCATGGTTGCCGAGGGAAAGGGCGATGCCTTTATCACCGCCGGTTCCACCGGTGCCTGCATCACCGCCGCCACCTTGATTGTAAAGCGTGTCCGCGGTGTTCGCCGAGCCGCCTTGACCCCTATGATTCCCACTGCCGCTGGCCAATGCGTCCTCATCGACTGCGGTGCCAACGCGGAATGCACCCCAGAATATCTGCTCCAATTCGCCTATATGGGTAGTTTCTACGCCAAAAAGGCACTGGGCATTGAAAAACCAAGAGTCGGTCTGTTGAATAACGGCGCAGAAGACTCCAAAGGCTTGCCCCTCCAAAAAGCCACTCACAAACTGCTCACCGCCCTCCATGAACAGGGCAAGTTGAACTTTGTGGGCAATGTGGAAGGTCGAGACGTACCCCTGGGCGCTTGCGACGTGGTGGTCGCCGACGGCTTCTCTGGCAACATTCTCCTGAAAACCATAGAAGGCACAGCCAAATTCATGTCCTCTCTCATGAAGGAAATGTTTATGAAAAATGCCATTACCAAAATGGGTGCACTGTGCTGTAAATCCGGCGTTGCCGACATGAAAAAACTGATGGACTACCGGGAAACCGGCGGCACCGCATTGTTGGGCATCACCAAGCCGGTGATCAAAGCCCACGGTTCCTCCGATGCCCTGGCGATTTTCAGCTCTGTGAAACAGGCTGTCCAAGCCATTGAAATGAATTTGGCTGAGGAAATCAGCCTCCATATGCAGGACATGACTGCACCGAAGGAGGTGTCTGACCTGTGAGAAGCCAACTGGAACAACGATTGGGCTACACCTTCACACGGAAGGATCTGCTGGAAAACGCGCTGTCCCACAGCTCCTACGCCAATGAAAAGTGGAAAAACAGCCTGGCAAGCAACGAACGTTTGGAATTTCTTGGCGACTCCATTCTGGGCTTCGTGGTGGCAGAATATCTTTACCGAAAGCACATGGATTTGCCAGAAGGGGACTTGACCCGCATCCGCGCCGACCTGGTCTGCGAGACCAACTTGGCTCGGGTTGCCAATAAAATTGGCCTGGGTGAGTTCTTGCTCTTGGGTCACGGTGAGGAACAAGGTGGCGGTCGGAAGCGGAACAGCATTTTGGCTGATGCCGTGGAATCCATCCTAGCCGCCGCTCATTTGGACGGAGGATTCGCCGCCGCCTCCGGCATTGTCAGTCGTTTGATTTTGGAGGATGTGCCAAAAAAATTGCGGAATCTGGATTTTAAAACCGTCCTCCAAGAACTGGTACAGCGGAAAAAGAACCAGATTTTGGCCTATACATTGTTAGATGAATCTGGCCCCGATCACGACAAAACCTTCTCCGTCCAAGTGACCCTCAACGAGGCCTCTGTGGGCAAAGGCACTGGCTCCAGCAAAAAGCGAGCAGAACAAGCCGCCGCCGAAGCTGCCTTGGAACAACTATTTCCCAATGAATATTAATTTTTCAGCCTTTGCCACTGGCAAAGGCTGATTATTTTTTGGGATTTGCTTGCATTTTTACGGAAAAATTGGTATAATAAATGGAAAACTATGATGGCGAGGTTTAATCTTTTGTACCTGAAATCTCTTGAAATCCAGGGCTTCAAATCATTTCCCGATAAAACCGTGGTGCATTTTGGCAACGAAATCACCTCGATTGTAGGCCCAAATGGAAGCGGAAAATCGAATATTTCTGATGCCATTAGCTGGGTCATGGGGGAACAGAGTGCAAAAGCCCTCCGTGGCGGGAAAATGGAAGACGTGATTTTTGGCGGCACCTTAAAGAGAAGCCAGGTGGGCTTTGCCGAGGCCTCTTTGGTTCTGGACAACCAGGACGGCTCGTTGCCTATGGACAACCACGAAGTCATGGTCACCCGGCGGTACTACCGCTCTGGGGATAGCGAATACTACATCAACAAGCAAACCGCCCGCCTGCGGGACATCCATGAACTGTTCATGGACACCGGCCTGGGGCGAGAGGGCTACTCCAACATTGGTCAGGGCAGAATCGATGAGATTCTGGCCGTCAAAAGTGGTGACCGTCGCCAGGTTTTCGAGGAGGCTGCAGGCATCTCCAAGTACCGCCACCGCAAAGAGGAAACCCAACGGCGACTGCTGACCACCGAGGACAACCTGCTCCGCATAGGAGACAAAATCTCCGAGTTGGAACTACAGCTGGAGCCGCTTAAAGCCCAGGCGGAAAAGGCCAACAAGTATCTGGAATTGGGCGCCACCCTAAAAGGGTTGGAAGTCACTGTCTGGTTGGACAGCCTGCGTCGTCTGGCAGAGGTTGCCAAAAAGGCAACAGAGGACTTCACCTCTGCCCAGTTCATCCTGTCCCAAGAGCAGGAAAATCTGGACAAACTCTATCAGCAAAACCAACAGTACAGCGATGAACTCCGTCAGCGGGACGTAAACCTGGATACCATCCGTCAGGACATTGCCACCGCCGAAGGGCTGTTGGCACAGCAGGAGGGGGACTTGGCAGTCTTGGTCTCCAACCTAGAAAATGCCCAGGAAAATCTAAACCGGGTCACCCACGAGCTGGCAGAGCAACATGGGCGCACCACCTCTATGGCGGAACAAATCGCCCAAAAACACCAACGGATTGCCCAGTTGGAAGGGGATAACCAAGACTATACCCCTAAGTTATCCGCCCTGGAAACGGCCTTGGCTGACTTGCAAACCACCATGGAGCAGTTGTCCAAGTCCAAGGGAGACACCCAGCACCAGTTGGCTGTGGTGGAAACCCAACGGCAAAATCAGGAGGAAACCCTCCACAATCTGTCCCGGTCCATGACCGTCTATGAAGCCCAGAAAAAAACTTTGGAAGATGGACTGTCCCACGGCAGGGAACAGCTACAGCAAGAAAAAGAGAATCAGCACCAGTGCGAAATCCAGTTGCAGGCCGCCAAAGATTTGGTTGCCAGCGAAAAAAACGCATTGGCTGGCTATGAAATGCGATACAATTCCCGGGTGCGAGCCAGAGGCGAAGTAGCGGGGCGGCTACAAACCCTGTCCATCGCCTTGGATACCACCCTGTCCCGGAAGAAGATGCTCCAGGAAATGGAGCGGGACTTTGAAGGCTACTCCAAATCCGTCCGCATGGTCATGCAGGAGAAAAACCGTGGCGGCCTAGCCGGGGTTTTGATGCCTGTATCCCAAGCCCTCCGCGCCCACGAGGATCTCAGTGTGGCTGTGGAAACCGCTTTGGGTGCCGCCATGCAACACATTTTGGTGGAGCATGAGCAAGCGGGCAAGGCCGCCATCCAAATGCTGAAACGGAGAGACGGTGGGCGGGCCACCTTCCTGCCCATCTCCACCATCCGCGGCAGAACCCTCCAAGAACAAGGATTGGAACACTGCGTCGGATTTGTGGGCATCGGCTCGGACATGGTGTCCTACGACCCCATCTTCCAAGGTGTCTTCGAGAATTTGTTGGGCAGAACCGTGTTCGTGGAAACACTGGACAACGGCATTGCCATGGCGAAAAAATACAACAACCGATTCCGCATCGTCACCCTGGACGGTCAAGTCCTCAATGCCGGCGGTTCCATGACCGGTGGCTCTGCATCCAGAAGCGCCGGGATTCTGTCCCGCGCCAATGAGCGGGAACGGCTGGAAAAACTGGCACAATCCCAGTCCGCGGAAAAAGAACAACTGAAGCAGGAATCCACCGCCCGGAACCAAGCCGTGGCAGAGGTGGAGTTTCAGCGGGACACGGCAAGCCGTCAGCTCCGTCAGGGCGAGGACGAGGTGCTCCGGCTGGACGGTCAACTGCAGCAGTCGGTTTTACTGGTGGACAATGCCGTCAAGCAGGTCAGCCAGGCCGAGGGATTGTTGGAAAACTTTGCCGCATCCTCTGCCCAGTCGGCAGATTTGGAACAACAGCTGAAAAACCAACTGGTGGAACTTCTGGAGCAGGATAGATTCCTACATACAGAAATGGAAACCATTGACCAGAAAATTAACGGCTTAGAAGGGGAAATTACCGAAATTTCCCAACAAATCGCCATCCTCACTGCAGAAAATGCCAGCGCCCAAGGCGAACTTCGCGCCGCCCAAGCATCGGTGGCAGAGCTCCAATCCCTTCAACAGGTCATGGAGGGAGACCGCTCCCAAAAAAGCCAGTGGGTGGAGCAGTATCAATCGGAAATTGGCACCATCCAAACCGCGTTGGTGGACGGCGAAGCTGAAAAAACCCAAAAAGCCGCCACGGTGGAGATGGAAAAGGCCAAACTACAACAGGCCTTGACCGACCGGGCTACCATGGAGGCACAAAAGACCAAAAACGAAAAAGCCACCCAGGATAAAAACAAGGATATCTTACTCATGGAACGGGAATGTGCTCGCCTGGAACAGAAGAAAACCACCGCATCTCTGGAAGAGGCGCAGATCATCGACAAGCTGTGGGATTCCTATGAACTGACCCCATCCACCGCGGCAGACCATGTGGTGGAAGTGGAGGGCATCGCCGCGGCAAGCCGTGAAATTCAAACCCTCAAGCGGAAAATCTCACTACTGGGCACCCCCAATCTGGGTGCCATCGAGGAGTTTGCCCGGGTGTCGGAACGGTTCGAGTATTTGACCACACAGCGGGACGATGTCCTCTTTGCCAAAAACGAATTGGAGAATATCATCCAGTCCATCACCGCGGAGATGACCGAGATTTTTGTTCGGGAATTTAGAAAAATCAACGAGTATTTCGGCAAAACTTTTGTGGAAATGTTCGGTGGAGGCAAAGGCTCTTTGGAACTGG
>JAWXUJ010000093.1:0-5704 GCA_044432765.1 Eubacteriales bacterium
GTCGGCGCAGTCTCCTCCGGTGACGAAGAAGTGGGCAAGCTGATTGCCGAGGCGATGGAAAAAGTCACCTCCGCTGGCGTTATCACCATCGAAGAAGCTAAAACCGCCGAAACCAGCCTGGAAGTGGTGGAAGGTATGCAGTTCGACCGTGGCTACATCAGCCCCTACATGGTCACCGATACCGAAAAAATGGAAGCCGTCATCGACGACCCCTATATCCTGATTACCGACAAGAAAATCTCCTCCATCCAAGAAATCCTGCCTGTCCTGGAAAAAATCGTCCAAGCTGGCAAGAAGATGGTCATCATCGCAGAAGATGTGGACGGCGACGCACTGGCAACTCTGCTGGTCAACCGTCTCCGCGGCAACTTCTCCTGTGTCTGCGTCAAGGCTCCCGGCTTCGGCGACCGTCGCAAAGAAATGCTGAAAGACATCGCCATCCTCACCGGTGGTACCTATATCTCCGCTGACCTGAACATGGATCTGAAGGACGTAGACGTTGCAGACCTGGGTCGCGCCCATCAAATGAAGGTCGGCAAGGACGATTCCGTCATTGTGGACGGCTGTGGCAACGGCGATGCAATCGCCGCTCGCGTGGTGGAAATCAACAACACCATCGCCGTGACCACCTCTGACTACGACCGCGAAAAACTGCTGGAACGTCTGGCAAAGCTGTCCGGTGGTGTTGCCGTCATCCGCGTTGGCGCACAAACCGAAACCGCTATGAAGGAACAAAAACTGCGCATCGAAGATGCCCTGAACGCAACCCGCGCCGCCGTGGAAGAAGGCATCGTGGCTGGTGGCGGTACCGCATACGTCAACGCCATTCCCGCCGTCAATGCCCTGATTGAAACCCTGACCGGCGACGAAAAGACCGGCGCACAAATCATCGCAAAGGCGCTCCAAGCCCCCATCCGCCAAATCGCTGAAAATGCCGGTGTGGACGGTTCCATCATTTTCCACAACATCAGCCACAGCGAAAAAGTGGGCTACGGCTACAACGCCTACACCGAAACCTACTGCGACATGATCCCCAGTGGCATCGTGGATCCAACCAAGGTCACCCGCTCCGCTCTGGAGAACGCAGCATCCATCACCGCTTGCGTCCTGACCACCGAATCCCTGGTCGCCGACAAGCCAAACCCCGCAGCCGACGCAGCCATGGCAGCAGCAGCCGGCGGAGCCGGCGGCATGGGCGGTATGTACTAATCCCCGCGTTCAGAGATATGCAAAAATGCCACCCGGTTGGGTGGCATTTTTTTATTTTCTTTGTTTACCCAGGTAGGCTTCTTTGATTGAGTCGTCTTCGTAGAGGGCTTGGCCTGTGCCTTCTTTGGTCAGTTCGCCTGTTTCCAAAACGTAGGCATAATCGGCAGTTTTCAGTGCCATATTGGCATTTTGTTCGATGAGAAGTACGGTAATCCCCTCTTTGTTGACGGTGCGGATGATCTCAAAGATGTCCTTGACCACCAATGGCGCAAGTCCCAAAGAAGGTTCGTCCATCATAATCAAGCGGGGCTTTGCCATGAGGGCGCGGCCGACGGCAAGCATTTGTTGCTCACCACCAGATAGGGTGCCAGCATACTGCCAAGCACGTTCTTTCAGACGGGGGAACAGGCTATAGACGTACTCAATGTCGGCTTTCAGGTCGTCTTTGCGCAAGTAGGCACCGATTTTCAGGTTTTCCAAGACGGTCATGTCGGGGAACACCCGACGGCCTTCTGGCACCAGGGTGATGCCTTTGGACACGATGTAGTCCGAGGACTTGCCACAAATTTCCTCCCCATCGAAGAGGATGGAGGCATTTTGTGGGTTGACCAGTCCGGCGATGGACTTCAAGGTGGTGGATTTGCCAGCGCCATTGGCACCGATCAAGGTGACAATTTTGCCCTCTTCCACGTTGAGAGAGATGCCCTTGACGGCTTGGATGCCACCGTAGGACACGGTCAAGTTGCGGATTTCAAGTAGGTTACTCATCTTCGTCCACCCCCAAGTATGCGTCGATAACCTTTTGGTTGTTTTGGATTTCACTGGGCACGCCAGCAGCGATTTGCTTGCCGAAGTCAATGACGTAGATTCGGTCGGAGATGTCCATGACCAGGTTCATATGGTGCTCAATCAGGAAGATGGTCAGGCCAAATTTGGTGCGGATTTCACGGATGAAGGCGGTCAGTTCGTCGGTTTCCTGTGGGTTCATGCCGGCAGCAGGTTCATCCAAAAGCAGGAGTTTTGGATCGGTTGCCAGAGCGCGGGCGATTTCCAGGCGACGTTGCTTGCCGTATGGCAGACTGGTGGCGATGTCGTCCTTCAAGTCGTCCAGACCGACTTCTTTCAGCAGTTCCAGTGTTTTGTCCCGCATTTTGGCCTCTTCTGCCCGGTTGAGGCGGAAGGTGGCGGTGAACAAATTGCTGGTCTTCCGCAGGTGCATGGCGGTCAAAACGTTGTCGAAGACGGTCATGGATTTGAACAGGCGGATGTTTTGGAAGGTACGGCCGATGCCCTTTTTGGTGATGTAATCCGGGGTGTGGGACACCACGTTGGTGAAGTCACCGTTGTGAGAGCCGGCGTACAGTTTTTTCATTTTGCCCTTGGGCTTGTTTTCGGCGATGGTTTTGTCGCAGAAGGAAACGCGACCGTTGGTTGGCTCGTAAACACCGGTGATACAGTTGAATGCGGTGGTTTTACCGGCGCCGTTGGGGCCGATGAGGGCGACGATTTCACCTTCAAAAATCTCCATGGACAGGTCGTTGACGGCGATGACACCGCCAAACTGCATGGTGATATTTTCCACTTTTAGAACAGATTTAGCCATGGGATTCACCATCCTTTTTGGAGTTTTTCAAACCTTTGAACCAGTTGTAGAGACGTTCCACATCCAGTTCTTTGTTGCCCATAATGCCTTGACGATAGAACAGCACCACCACCATGATGATGATGGAGAAGACCACCAGACGGAAGCCGTTTCGCAGGAATGGTACCTGGAGGCTGTCGCTAAATGCCCAACCTGCCACCATGGCAAGACAGCAGGCACCGACCACACCACTGATGGTCCAAACCTTGGTTTTTTCCTTTTTCTCAGCCTTGCGAGCTTTGAACCAGTTGTAGGCCACAACAGCCAAAATCACCAGAGATGCCACCACAATGTAGGTGGTTTTCAGTTGAGGTTCCACGATTTTTTCTGCGTCCAGGAAGCGAAGCCACCACTCGGAGCAGGCCACAAACAGGAAGGATGCCAGCACAGAGCCAGAGATGGAGCCGATGCCACCGATGACCACAATCAGCAAGATTTCATAGGTCATAGCGGACTTGAAGGCGCTGGCTTGGACTGTGGTCATGTACATGGCCAACAATGCGCCACCGATGCCGGCGAAGAAGGCGCTGGTGCAAAAGGAGATCATTTTGTGGTAGGACAGCTTGATGCCCATGGCTTCGGCTGCCACTTCGTCATCCCGAATGGCAACGAAAGCGCGACCGTAGGTGGACTTCAGCATCAGCACAATCACCGCGATGCAGACCGCCGCAATGGCGATGGGCAACATGGTGGAGAAGAAAACGGCGTGGTCCGCGATAAAGGGCACTGTCTCCCCCCAACCGTTGACGATGGAGTCGAAGTTGGGGAATTTCCGCAACATATTGGAGCCATTGGTCAAGGGGCCGAGGACGTCCCATTGGCAGAAGGCACGAAGGATTTCTGCAAAGCCTAAGGTGGCGATTGCCAGGTAGTCAGATTTCAGACGAAGAACTGGCATACCGATGAGCCAGGCGAAGATGGCGGCAACGATGCCTGCCAGAATAATCGCCACAGCCACAGGCAGTGCAAATTGAATCCAACCGCCGTCAAAGTATTGATAGACAGAGCCACGGTCGGCGGCGGGAATGGTCAATGCGGCGTAGGTGTAGGAACCCAACAACATAAAACCAGCTTGACCCAAGGAGAACAGGCCGGTAAAGCCGTTGAGCAAGTTCATGGACACGGCAACCAGGCCGTAGACTGCGGTTTTTTTCAGCACCACGAAAATCATGGCGGTGCTCTCCTGTGTGACGGACAGGATGTAGATGATGGCGATACAAACCACAGCCAAAATCAGATTGATACCCAATTTCACTTTTTTATTCATAGCAATCACCTAAACCTTATCCGTTTGCTTTTCACCGAACAGGCCGGTGGGCTTGACGATGAGAATAACAATGAGCAGTGCGAATGTGAAGGCATCGGAGAAGGTGGTGAGACCCAGGCCTTTGATGATGTTTTCACAAATACCAATGATAAAGGCACCGACCACAGCGCCAGGAATGGAGCCAATGCCACCAAAGACAGCGGCAACGAAGGCCTTCAGCCCAGGCATAGCACCAGAGGTGGGAGTGACACCGGTGTAGTTGGAGAAGTAGAGTAGAGAACCGATGGCGGCAAGGGTGCCACCAATCAGGAAGGTGACGGAGATAACCCGGTCAACTTTGATGCCCATAAGGCGGGAGGTTTCAAAATCCTTGGACACGGCTCGCATGGCCATGCCGATTTTGGTGTGCTTGATGAGCATAACCAATGCTGCCACCAGGATGATGGTCAAAAATGGAGTGATGATGGTGACACGCTTGGTGATGGCTTCACCGATTTGGATGGAATCGGAGATCCAGGGGATGGTGGGGTAGTTTTGGTTCAGACCGCCAGTGATGTAGAGGGCCATGTTTTGGAGCAGATAGCTGACACCGATGGCGGAGATCATAACGGACATACGAGGTGCGTTCCGCAGGGGGGCATAGGCCACTTTTTCAATGACCAAGGTGAGAACCACAGTCATAATAATGACCAGCGGGATGGAGAGATACAGGGGCATGGTTGCGGTGAAGTAGACCATCATCAGACCAGCCACCATAAACACATCGCCGTGGGCGAAGTTGATGAGACGCAGGATGCCATAGACCATGGTGTAGCCGATGGCGATGAGGGCGTACTGTCCGCCAACGGAAATGCCCGCCAGCAAATAGGGCAGATTGGCGCTTATAAAGTCCATAGGGGGTAACCTCCTCTTGAATTTGGGGGAATGGGGAGAAACACGCAAAAAGTGAATGGTGAAAAATGAAAAGAACGAAGCTATTCATCATTCACCGTCCACTTTTTGGCGGTTTTGCAGGGATGGTGTTGCCATCCCTGCAAAAGAATTTGTGTTTAGATATTAGCCGATGGTTTGCTCGGTTTCCAGAACCCAAGCAACATTGGCGGTGTCAGCGGCCTTGATGAAGGCGGTGTTGCGGATTGCGTCGCCGTCAGCATCTCTGTCGATGACGATTTCGCCGGTAACGCCAGTCAAAGTGGTGTCCCAAATTGCTTCGTTGATGGCAGAAGGATCGGTGGAGCCAGCGTTCTTGATGGCTTCCAGTGCGAAGTTGTAAGCGTCATAACCCATGGCGGAGACAGCTGCAACAGTGTCGTCGCCGCCGTTGTTGTCCAGGTTGACTTGTGCGGAGTTGATCCATTCCTTGAAGCCTTCGTCGAATTCAGGAGTACCGCCTTCTTGATAGAAGGTGGAGACGAAGATTTCCAGATCCTTGCCTTCAGCAGCGTTCAAGATGACGTTGGAGTCCCAGGTGTCGCCGCCCAGCAGAGGCAGGTTGATGCCTTGGGAGGAAGCTTGTTCGATGATCAAAGCAGCAGCTTCGGTAGAGGTAGGAGCAAAGATGACGTCAGCGCCAGCGTTCTTGGCGG
>JAWXUJ010000094.1:0-5670 GCA_044432765.1 Eubacteriales bacterium
TGGCTTGTACCCCGCCGCAAAGGCCGCTGGTCTTCAACCTGTGGACGCTCTGCGAGTAGATTAAGAGGTGAAATTATGAACAAAACTTTGAAAAAAGTGGCATTGGCAGCGGCTCTCACTGCCGCCCTGTCCACTTCCATCTTTGCCTTCTCCGATGTGTCTGGCGACGCCTTGGAGATGGCAGTGAACAGTCTCCAATCCATGAACGTGGTCAACGGCTATGCGGACAACACCTTCAAGCCTGACAACACTGTGACCCGCGCAGAGTTCAGCAAAATGGTGGTCATGGCCTCCAGTAGCCGCGACAGCCTGTCCACCACAGGCACCACCAGCCCCTTCTCTGATGTGGCAGCTTCCAACTGGGCCAGAAGCTACATCACCTTGGCCTATAATCTGGGCTACGTCAACGGCAACGGCGACGGCTCCTTCTCTCCCGATGCCAACATCACCCTGGGCGAAGCCTCTACCGTAGCACTGCGGATGTTGGGCTACACCAGTGCCGACATCGGCTACAGCTGGCCTGAGGACTACACCGATGCCGCCAGAGAACTGGGGCTTCTGGACGATGTCTCCGCCACTGGCGACTACCAATCCATGACCCGTGGCGACATTGCCCAAATGCTCTACAACATGGTGGCCATGGAGACCAGCGACGGTGACGAATACACCGAAGTTTGGGCTTCCAGTGTGAAAACCGACGTTGTCATTGTGGAAATCGATGCCTCCACCGTCACAGTCATGGAAGACGGTGAACTGACCTACTACGGCTTTGAAAACGATATCCCCGAAGCGCTGGTGGCCTCCTGCCGCGGTACTTTGCTCCTGAACTCCAACGGCAAAATCAACGGCTTTGTCCCCAACGACGAAACCCGCATCATCGTGGACGTGTCCGAAGTCAATGCTTCTGAGGTCAAATCCACCAGTGGCATCTACTACTCCGTCCCCTCCTATGCCGATGTGATCATCGATGAAGACTATTACGTCTACGGCACTAGCTACTACTCCTTGGACGGCTATGCCGCCTTGACCTTGTGCTATGGCGAAGATGGCGTTGTGGATTTGGTTCTGCCACAAACTGGCGGCTACATCGACGGCTATCAACTCTATGGCTACTTTGAAGGCGCAGACCCCAACCCCAGCCAGCCAGAATACATCACCATTTTGGGTGCGGAAATCGAAGTCAACGACGACATCGCCAAAAACTTCGGTTCCTTTGCCTACGGTGAAAAAATCGTGGTGACACTGGATGCTTCTGGTGAAATCGTCGATGTGAAAAACTACACCTCCACCACAGACCTGCAGGCCATGTACGGCATCTATGACAGCTCCGACAGCATAGTGCAACTGACCAGTGGCATCACCTTGACTGGCGATATCACCGTTGGTTCTACAGTGCAAGATGGCCAATTGGTCAAGGTGGTTCCCACTGCCAATGGCGAATTCTCCATCTACACCTGCAACGTCTCCACCCAATACTCTCTCAACTTGAATTATAACACTCTGGGTGCCTACCAACTGTCTGACAACGTGGTCATCTACGAATGCGTTGCCAACGGCCCCGCTACTAAAATCACCTTGGAAGACATCACCGTGGACACCGTGTCCAACAAGAACATCATGTACTACAACGTGAACAGCGACGGTCAAGCAGACTTGATTCTTCTGCAAGATGTTACCGGCAACTGTTACGATTACGGCATCATCATCTCTGCCAAGGACAAAACCTCCTACAGCGACCTGGTGGACGGCTATGGCGGTACCATCAAGAAATCCATCGACTACAACACCTTTGTCATTGTCAACGGTGACGGCAAAACCACAGAGGCCACAGATGGTTTCTGGTACGGTTATGACGGCTTGATTGGTGGCATTGTTGTTTCCTCTGACGGCACCATCCAAGGCAAAATGTTGTTGGAATCCACCGGTGAGTTGGATCGCTCCGTCCTCTCCGGCACCGACTCCCTGGTGGCAGACGGCATCCGCTACGACATCGCTGATGACGTGCAAGTCCTCTGCGGTGTCACCGAATCCTGGACAACCCTGGAAACTGCCATGGTCTTCGCTGACACCTTCGTGGCCTACTACGATAAGGCTCCAGAAGAAGGTGGCAAAATCCGTGTCATTTGCACCTTTGGCAACGATTAAGGAGTTTTTGATATGAAAAAGCAATGGTTACTGGTATTGCTTTTGGTCTGCATTCTGTCTCTTTCCGCCTGTGGCGATAAAGAGGAGGAAAGTGCAGTGGAAGAAGTGGTAGAAGTTGTGGAAGATCGACCCGAAGTGGTCGAAGGGGAAATGCCTGAAATGGTCGAGGGGGAAATGCCTGAAATGGTCGAAGGCGAACGCCCTGAAATGGTCGAAGGCGAACGCCCCGAAATGGTCGAAGGTGAGCGCCCAGAAATGGCGGAGGGCGAGCGTCCTGAAATGGCAGAAGGCGCAATGCCAGGAGGCCAACAAGGCGGTCAACCTGGCGGTCAAGGATAAATTCAAACCTTTTATTTTTGATAAAAATTTGATATAATTTAGAGGTACCCAAGGTACCTCTAAAAAACTAGGAGGAGAAAACTGTGCGAAATAACAAAACTTTAATTCTAATTGCGGACGATGAAGAGCGAATCGTCCGTGTATTGCGAGACTATTTGACCGCCACTGGCTATGAAATCCTCTGCGCTTACAATGGGCAAGAAGCCTTAGATACCTATTACGCCAACAGCACCGAAATCGACCTGATTCTTCTGGATGTGATGATGCCAGTTTTGGATGGTTTGTCTGTTTTGGATGAACTGCGCCGTAGCTCCCTGGTGCCGGTGATTATGCTGACGGCAAAAGGGGAGGAGTACGACCAAATTCGCGGCTTCCGCGCCGGTGCTGACGATTATATCGTCAAGCCCTTCTCTCAATCTGTGCTGGCACTGCGGATTGATGCTCTGATGCACCGGGTTGGCAAGTCCAACCGTGGGGAACTGCGGGCAAAAAACCTCCGTCTCGATCCCGGCGGTCGTCGCGTCACCCTCAGTGGCAAAACCTTGACCTTGACTCCAAGAGAGTTTGACCTGCTGGCCTTCTTTATGATGAATCAACGACAAATTCTATCCCGTGAACAACTGCTCAACTCCGTCTGGGGCTATGACTTTGAAGGCGACCTGCGCACCGTGGACACCCATGTAAAGCAACTCCGTAGCAAACTGGGCGACTGCGCCGCCTATGTTCACACGGTGTTCCGAGTGGGCTATCGATTTGAGGTTGAAAAATGAAAGGCAAAATCAGTTTCCGCTCAGAACTGATTCTCTGTTGTGTAGGCATCGTACTGGTGACCATGGTGGCGCAAATTGGATTCAACACTTATTTTGCTCGCTCCGTTGCCATTCAGGACAAGGAGCAGGAGATTGAGGAATTGTTCACCTATTTGGAGGCCAATTACACCGATGACCCCAGGGAAATCTATGGATTGGTGGGCGATGCCCAACACGAAAAAAACCTGCGCATCCAAATCATTGGAGAGCAGGGAATGATTTACAACAGCGAGGTTGTGGACAGCGGCATACCAGCGGAAGAGGAATGGACTCGCCCACTGACACTGCCCCGTGGCAACCCGCCTACGGCGCAAACCGACAGTGACATGGTGCGCTTGGAGGAGACCATTGCGTACAATGGCGAAGCTCGCACCATCGTCATTTGGAGCTCTGTGGTGGCCATCGAAAGCGCGGTGGATCTCTTTACGAAATCCAATGTGGTGGTGTCTTGCGCTGTGATGGGGCTGGCCATTTTGGGCGTCATCTTCTTTGCAGGACGGTTCACCAAGCCAGTATGCGAAGTGGAGGCCGTTGCCCAAAACGTGGCAAATCTCGACTTCGACAAAGCCGCCAATGAAAAGGTCAGCACCCGCGAATTGGCCAGTCTTGCGCGGAGCATCAACACCATGTCCCTGTCTCTGGAATCCATGATTGAAAAAATGTCGGCAGACAATGCCAGCTTGACCAACAAAGTGGAATACCAGGAAAAATTGGAGGCCATGCGCCGTCAATTTGTGGCAAATATCTCCCACGAGATGAAAACGCCTCTGTCCATGCTGATGATGTACAGCGAAAGTTTGCAAATGGACGTCCCCGGCATTGACAAGGACTACTACTGCGCCACCATCCGAGAGGAGGCCGCTGGCCTCAATGCCATGGTGGCACAACTGCTGGACATCTCCTCCGTGGAAAACGGCCTGTCCCAGTTACAGTGCAAGGAGATGAACTACTCCGAGTTCGTGTCCGACGTGGTGGAGAAAACCAAGGTGCTTTTGGAAAACTTCCAGGTGGAACAGTCTATCGACTCAGGCATTTGGATTTCCGGCGACCGGAAATACCTGGAACAGGCCATTCGAAACTACTTGACCAATGCCAACTCCCACACCACCGAGGGTGGCACCATCACCATCACCTTACAGCAGGAGGATGGAAAGGCACGGTTTGCTGTGAAAAACCAAGGCCAATCCATCGCGCAAGAGGATTTGCCCCATATTTGGGACAGCTTCTACCGGGCCGACAAAGCCCGCACCCAAACGGCGCAAAAGCGGGTGGGACTGGGGCTCTACCTGGTGAAAACCTGCATCAATGCCCACCAGGGCGACGTTGGCGTCACCAATGGCGACGGCTTTGTGGAATTTGATTTCCAAATTCCCATTATTTCACAATAATAAAAATGCGGTTGCCGTGCAACCGCATTTTTTTATTTCTTTTTTCTGAAAATGTGGTATAATAATCGCATACGCGATAATTATATATTTAAAATGGCAGTTTTTCTCCTTTGCTTCGCAAAGAACCGAAAAAGATGCCATAGTATACCAAAATGCTACGCATTTATGGTATACTATATTTAAATATGACGTAGATGGTGCCAGTTTCGGAGCGACGAGGGCGTCGTTCCCTACAAGGGCGAGACCATCATGGAGGTGACCCATGGAATTTCAATTAAAAGCGCCTTTTCAGCCCTCTGGCGACCAGCCGGAGGCCATTGCCAAACTGGTGGAGGGGGTGAAATTGGGCCTGGAAGAGCAGACCCTTCTAGGTGTCACCGGCTCTGGCAAGACCTTCACCATGGCCTCGGTCATTGCCCAAGTGCAACGTCCCACCTTGATTTTAGCCCACAATAAGACGTTGGCTGCCCAACTTTGCTCTGAGTTTCGGGAGTTTTTCCCCGACAACGTGGTGGAATACTTCATCTCCTACTACGACTATTACCAACCCGAGGCCTACATCGCCCACACGGACACCTACATTGAAAAAGACTCCTCCATCAACGAGGAAATCGAGCGACTGCGCCACTCGGCAACGGCCTCCCTGGCAGAGCGGCGGGATGTGATTATCGTGGCCTCCGTGTCCTGTATCTATGGCCTGGGCGATCCCATCGACTACCACAACATGGTCATTTCCCTGCGCCAAGGCATGGAGAAAAGCAGGGATGATTTGATCAAAAAACTGATTGAAATTCGCTACGAGCGCAACGACATCGCCTTCGCCCGAAACAACTTCCGCGTCCGGGGGGACACGGTGGAAATCTACCCGGCCTACTGGGCAGGGCGGGGCATCCGCGTGGAGTTTTTCGGTGACGAGGTGGACAGAATTTCGGAAATCAACGTGGTTTCCGGCCTGCCAGAGCGAATCGTCAGCCACATCGCCATCTACC
>JAWXUJ010000095.1:0-5621 GCA_044432765.1 Eubacteriales bacterium
AATCCACCGCCCAGTCGTTTCACGCCCCGCACCTTGATCACATCGGTGCCAGCGCCAGAGATTTTTGCGCCCATGGCGTTTAAGAAGTTTGCCAAATCCACAATATGTGGCTCTTTTGCACAGTTCTCAATGATGGTCATACCGCCAGAAAGGACGGCGGCGATCATGATGTTCATGGTGGCGCCTACGGAGACCAAGTCCAAATAAACATGCCCGCCGGTCATGCCACCAAAAGGGGCATCGGCGCAGACGTAACCGTCAATTTGATCCACTATAGCACCCATGGCTTCAAAGCCCTTGATGTGCTGGTCGATGGGACGGACACCGAAGTTGCACCCACCTGGCATGGCGACTTTGGCATGACCAAAACGACCCAGTTGGGCACCAATTAAGTAGTAAGATGCCCGAATCCGGCGCACCAAATCAATGGGAGCAATGGTATTGCGGACACCGGAACAGTCGATTTCCAGAGTGTTGGGGGAGAGGCGTTGGATTCTTGCGCCCATGTCTCCCAGAATTTGCAAAAGCAACCGCACATCGGAGATGTCGGGTACGTTCTCTATACGGCACACCCCATCCACCAACAGTGCGGCGGGCAGAATGGCCACTGCGGCGTTCTTGGCGCCGGAAATGGTGACCGCACCATTTAAGGGGGCGCCACCAGTAATTTCATATTTGACCAAGGTTTATCCCTCACTCATTTTTCTATCACCAAAAGGTCACATAAAAATGTCATCTTAATTTAGTCTGTGATGTAGTATATCATATTTTCATGGATTTGTAAAGAAATAATTACAAATCAGCTACAAAATTGTCGCTAGTTGAGATAGATTCCACCACCCCCGTGATGCCGTTGACCCAAAAATCCCCGGTGTCTGTGGCGATTTTCCACCCCGGTGTCAGTCGGAGCACGGTGACCGAAGCCATATCCGCCCGGAGGAATCCTTGGCTCACCTGGTTGATGGAACTGCCAATCCATGCCAAATCATTGCGACTGGCGAAAAAGGCCACCAACGCGTCCACATAGCCCATGCAAACCGTATCGTCCGGTCGGGTAAAGCTGGTGTCCCCTGACACCACTCCGCCACCCTCGTCGGTGCGCCCCAAGATGCCGTTGCCAACGCATTGATACAACACGCCATCTTTGAAATAAAAGTCCAGCTGGGAGGAAAAATAGGGCACATAGAACAGGTTTTGGGTCACGGTGACCACATATTCCCCGGTCTCCTGGCGCACAGGTGAGGCGATTTCACCCACCAAGCCCATGGCTCGCAGTTGATCTGCCACCACCGCCTCCATCTGGGTGGTAGAGGGCTGTGCCGTGTACTGCACCGAAAAACTACTGTCTCGAGAACTGGTGAAAACCCCAACATCTGAAACGTAAATCTGTGTCTGTTGACTGGATTCCGGGTCAAGTTCCATACTTCCCCCCAAAATAGACTGTGCCAATGCCAGCTCGTCCGACCCATCCATGGTCAGCTCCACCATGTAGAGTGTCTGCGCCTCCGGCATCACTTCTCCATCATATTCCACGCCGTATGTCTCAAAGAGGCGCTCCAGTTGGGCGCCGGCCTGTTCCTGTTGGGACTGCTCCTGGTCGATGAGGGGCATGGCCAACCAAACCAGCAGACCATTGGTGACCACCAGCAGTAGGAGTATTAAATTTTTCAGCTTTGCCTTGCCCATACGTCCTCCTAAGAAATCCAGCCCACGGTCAATTCTTCACCAGACAGGTCGCCATAGGCCAACTCCATCTCCTGATTTTCTCCCGCCAGTGCCGCCGCCTGTTCCACAGGCAGATAGGTCAAATAGGTCTCCGCCACGGTCTCATACCGGCGCACCCGCACCTGTAGAGACAGCAACGTCTTCCCCTGGAACTCCGCAACTACGCTGTGATTTTTCCCATTGGTCACAAGTGTTCCATCTAAATAGTAGTCAAAATAAACCCGATTGATGGTGTCATCCACCTCATAACCGGTGAACATCAACCGATCTTCCCCCGATGTTTCTTGGAAAATCCAGGAGAGCAACACCGAAACGTATTCGATTTGGTCGGCCTGAGCTCCACTGGTCGCAGTGAATCGATTGGTCTGCTCCCAGTTTTCCAGGGTCAAAAGGCCATCGGTGCCCACCCGCAAGGTGCAGTCGCTTTCGGTGAACACGGTGCCCCCCTGTTCGTCCACATACTTGGACTCGCCATAGGGGTTGAACAGCAACTCTCCCGCCACTTCCAACAGAAAGTTGGTATCGCAGGGATTTGTCGCCGTGGCAGCCAACACCTGGTCAGCTGCGGTGGAGAGCAAGGTCAAAGGATGTAAGTTCCCCTTCCCCACTTCTTGGGCAAAAACGGTGCCGTCAGGGCTGTACCCTTCCAAGGCGCGCTGCAATGCCTCGCCATCCACCTCGGTGAGCATGGAGTAACACCTCTCCCCCTCCACAAACAGGCGCACAATCTCGCCGTCCACCTGGAGGAAATATCCCTTGCCCCCGATGTCCACATCGGATTCGCCGTCTAACCACAGGGTCAAAGTGGGCAGTGCCACTGCCGCCGGATATCGAAAATACACGCCGTCACTGTTGGTCGCCGCGGCGTAAAAGCTGGCTTGTTGCAGCTCTACCGGATTTTCCGCCGTATCCAAAGCCTGTGCCAAAAAGCTACCCATGGCCTCATAGGCACTGTCTAGCAGAACAAAATCGTGGTAGAAAGACGTGCGCCCCTGCTCACTTTTCACAGAGATGACCAAAGGTTGGGAACCATCCACCAAGGTGCGCTCCGTATTCAACGGAATGGCATCCATGGGTGCCGGTTGCAACCCGCGGAAGAGGGCATCCGCACTGCCGTACCCGCTGATAATGGCGGTCAGCAGCACCGCCAGCAAAATCAAAAGCCCTATGACCACGCTCTTCAAAGCCTCAACCCACTGTTGCATCCCTTCCCCTCCTCTCCTCTCTGTTGTTTGTGTTTTATGCCGTTGGCAATGTGATGGTGACGGTAGAGCCTTCTCCGTAGGTGGATTGGACGGTGATGTCACCTTTGTGTTGATTCAAAATTTCCTTGGCGATGGACAGGCCAAGGCCGGTACCACCGGACTCCCTGGAGCGAGCCTTGTCCACCCGGTAGAACCGTTCAAACAGTTGGGGCAAGTCCTTTTCCGGGATGCCAATGCCGTTGTCAGCAACGTCAATCCAGATGTAGGAGCCTTTCACCCCGGCAGATATGTGGATTTTGCCACCGTCTGCCGTGTATTTGATGGCATTGGACACCACATTCATCAAAACCTGCTCAATTCTCTGGCGGTCGCCGTTGACTTCCGGCAGATTTTCCGTCATATCCACGGTGACGGTGTGTCCATGGTTTTGCGCATCCATGGTCACCGCCTTTGCCACATGGTCAATGGCATCAAAGGGCAGGAACCGGGAGATGGTCATTTCCATTTTGCCGTAGTCAAACTTGCTGAGTGTCAGCAAATCCTGGACAATCCGGGTCATCCGGTCGGCCTCGCCGATGATGACGCTGAGGAAGTTGTCCCGCATCTCCTGCGGCAGTTCGTCCCCTGCGGAGACGATGGTTTCCGCGTAGGATTTCACGTTGGTCAAAGGCGTCCGCAGTTCATGGGACACGTTTGCCACAAATTCCCGGCGGGTCTGCTCATTTTTCCGTTGCTCGGTGACGTCATGGATAACCGCTAGCACACCGCCCTGGGCGTTGTCCGGGGAGAATGGCGCAAAAAACAGCTCCAACTCCGCCGACTTGACAGTCTTTTCCCCCTCCACAAATTGAGGGCTTTTCAACGCTTGAACAAAGGTGAAGTCTGCCTCTTCCCCGAAAATCTCCTGGAAATTACAGTCGGTGTCCAGCTTGCGGTGAAGCATGGCGGTGGCGGCGGGGTTGTAGTGAATCACCTTGCCGTCAGAGCCGAAGGCCACCACACCGTCGGTCATGTGGAGAAACAGGGTGGTCAGTTTGTTCCGTTCATTTTCCGCCTCCCACAGAGTTTTCCTGAGCACCTGGGACATATGGTTGAAGCTCTCGGTCAGATCACCGATTTCATCGTGACTGGTGACCACCACCTCGTCGGTAAAGTTGCCAGAGGCCACCTGCTTCGTACCCACAGACAAGGCGCGGATGGGGGTAAGCAAAATCTGCGCCAGCAAAATGGACAGCACCAAACAGATACCCAAGCCCAAGGCCAAGGACTGGAAGATGATGTCAAACACATTGGTGGTCAAGGCATCCACGGTGGCTTTGTTGTCCAGAATATAGACGATGATGCCACTGCCCTCCTGGGAGATGGGCAGAGCCAAATCCATAAAATTGGTGGTGATGGAGGCGGATTGCCCCACCTCTCCATTGATTGCCGCCAAAAGATTGGTGGTGATTTCCACGGCACTTTCCCCGTCAGAACTTTCCAAAACCCGGGCAGAGCTGTCCAAAACATAGACATTTCGCCCTGAAATATCGATGCCCAAATCAGATTGCGCCATCAACAATTCCTTCAGCCGAACCGCCGCATCGTCGTTGCCCGCCACCCGCTGAAGTTGGCTGATGAAATCGGTGGAAAAGGTGCGATCCATCTGGTCATAAAATTGGTCGATGTAGAAATTGCCCACACCGTTGATCAAAAAAGAACCGGTGACCGCCATCAGTGCCAAAATCAAAAGCACCATAATCAGCACCAACTTCGTCCTTAAACTGCCCATATCTCCACCTCGTTTTCATAGAACTTGTAGGGCAAGGGCTCTGCTCTTGCCGATGCCACCCCAAGGGTGGCGTTTTGCAACGTTAAATGTTGCCTGCGAAATAATACCCCATGCCACGGCGGGTGATGATATACTGTGGTTTGCCAGGATCGGCCTCAATTTTTTCCCGAAGCCGCCGGACTGTGACGTCCACCGTCCGCATATCGCCGAAATAATCGTAGTTCCATACCTTCTCCAACAGCTCCTCCCGGGAGAATACGGTGTCAGGGCTTGCCATGAGGAACCGCACCAGGTCAAATTCCTTCTGTGTCAAAAGAATGGCGGTGCCATCCCGCATGGCGGTGCAGGTGCCTGCATCCAAGGTGAAGCCCATCTCCTTGATGGGTGCCACGGCAGGTTGTTGCACCATGGCGGTGCGCCGAATGTTGGCCTTCACACGCGCCAAAAGTTCCTGCATGGAGAAAGGCTTGGTGATGTAGTCATCCGCACCGGCCTCCAAACCGAAAATCTTGTCGTTTTCCTCTTCTCTGGCGGTGAGCATCAAAATGGGCATGGTGAACCCGCAGTCCCGCAGGTTGCGACACAGGTCAAATCCATTCATTTTTGGAAGCATCACATCCAGCAAAATCAAATCCGGATTTTGCTCCTTTGCCAATTTCAGGCCAGTTTCCCCATCCAAAGCCTCCTGGACGGTGTAGCCATTTCGCATCAAATTAAATTTCAGAATATCCACAATGGTGCGCTCATCCTCGATGATCAACACGTTTTGTTCCATGTTCCATATCCTCCAATTCACAATATACTGATATTATATCAAATTTTCCTTATTTATGCCAGTCTTCTCAAACCTTTTGGCAAATGATTTTTTAAAATCCCATCGCTACCCTTGACCCAACCCAGGCTGAGGCCGTCCACTGTAA